>JBGSMR010000122.1:0-3414 GCA_041740065.1 Chthoniobacterales bacterium | reverse complement strand
CCACCCTCATTGATAAGGAATACCACCGAGGATGGGGGCGACTTAAATTTGTAAGCTACGGAAGTGTCTGCAAATCCTTCCGAAAAGTAGAACTCGCGTAGAAAGAAAGCGGCATCATCGGCTTCGGTGCGAACAAAATCACCGTTCAGCGAAACATGATACCGTCGAAGCGCAGCCAAGAGCTGTCTCCGCGAGTAGCGTTCGTTTCCCTCGAAGACTACCGCCATTGCGGTCGCCGATGCCAACTCATTTGTGTGGGCAGGACCTCCCGTCGTAAGGCCGGCAATCAGTAGGCAGAGCCAGATTGCTCGCCAATTCATCACCGGAAGCGGATCGTGTATTGAAGTCCCGCGTTAAAAAACCCAAAACCGTCCGTTCCAGCGATGAGCGAGAATTGATCGGTCACCCGGAATTCTGCAGCAACGGAAGTGCCCTGAGTATTATCGAGAGGAGGCACAATACTCACGCCGAGTCGGTTCACGAAGGCGCCAATATTGATACCAAATGGCTCCAGTTGGCGGGCGAAACTCCGCAATAGCAAAATACTTCCTTGTCCTGCAGCGACCACGCCAAGGCCCGTGCCGGACATCCCGACCGGAGCGACACCCGTTGTCACGAGAAGAATTAGGTTTTCTTGCGATAGCGGGGGATCCGAACGCATGGCAAAATTTGCATTACTTAATGGCCCATACGCATAGGCCTGGACCCGAATCCCACCCACATCTGCGTATCCACGCACATCCATGATGGGCATAAATGGGTTACTCGCAGTGAACGAGATCTGACCATCCGGCACGATCAAGTCCGAAGCCGGGAGGTAGGCCTGCAAATTTTCGATCCGTATGACACCGGACACCGTGGGATCCCCGAAAGTTCCCGAGAACGTGAGATCCGGCGAGATATCTCCAGTGGCAATATTCCCTACCAACAAAAAAGGGTTTCCATTTCTTAGGCGAACGTCCACGCGCCATTGATCCCAAGGAGGTGGCACAAGACCGGAAAACACGGGGATGTCAATGCCTCCACCATCCACACGACTCTGCACAAGAAGGGGCGTCACTTCGAGCCGCCGAAAAATCCGGCCGTCCACCAAGTCCACCGTGCCATTGAGAAGCCCCCCTTCGAGCATGGACCCGTTGGCTTGCAGCGCGATGTCTGCCCGAAGTCGGATACCCGGATCACGGTAGATCAGGACATTGTCTCCGGTGAGCGCAAGTTGGATTTTCGCGTTCGTTGCATCCGAGTAATCCACCGAACCGGTGAGTTCAAATGGCCCCGCTCCCAACTCGCCGCGCACATGACGGATAGTCATGACCGTGGCATCAAATTGGATGTCCGCAGTGAACGCCTCAAGCACCGGCAAGCTCTGCGACAGCTCGATCCCGCCATTTGCGACCGTGAGACCTCCTTTCAAGAGGGGAGCAGAAACACTACCCGAGACATCTACACTTCCTCGAATCGTCCCAGAAAGCGACCTCGCTCCCGGAAGAAATGGGCGGATAATCTCCATGCTCGTTTCCGGGAATCTCAGGCTGCCTTCAATGGGAGCAGACGCATTGAACCACCGCATTCCGCCGTCCGCCAGCCGCTCAAAGGCAAATGGCATCGAGCCGGTAACAGTCATGGACTGAAAACCGGCCACATCCACCTTGCCATCAACCGCGACGCGATCCCGGACAGTGGTGAGCGAAAGACCAAGAGCGGTGGTGGGAATGGAAAAATCCTCGAAGCGGGCAGACAAGTTTTTCCCATCGAAACGGCCGCTCACCTCCAGCTCAGGAAGTATGCCTGATGCGTCAAAATCCAGCGCGACTGTGCCCGTAACGTCGGCGTCCTGACCAGCCATCTCAAGCAGGTCTGATACCTGTAATACTCCAGATGTGATACTCGCGTAAACAGGGCGCTCAATGCTGAGTGCCTCCGCCAAATCCGTGCCCTTTGCCATCGCAAAAACGTCCAGCGGGAGGAACGCTTCCCCGGTGAGGAGCCGCACTCCGGATCGTTCCAGTTGAAAATCGAGCAAGTTGACCCCGGTGGCTGCAAGCGTGAGACGGCCGCCGAGCGCCAAGTCGCCATGGACGAGGCGGACGGTACCGAGATACAAATTCTCCGGCGAGTAGCTGCCAGCAAATTCCCCAGTTATGCCTGCTGGGGTGAGATCGGTGATGACATCATCGAGTTGTAATCGAAAGGCTCCAGAATGCGCATCCCGTGTTCCATCACCCTGCCACTCCAGATCAGCACTGCCAGTGAAAATCTGCGGTTGGCCGTCCGCAGGAAGGAGTGGCGTATAGAGCCCGAGGTCATTTACTTTGAGAGAAAGATCGCCGGTGTATTGGTGTGGCGCAGCCAGCGCGATCGTCGCGTGCGCATTCACCCGGTCTTCGCCACTCCAGAACTCAAAATGCTTCACTTGCAATTCCGTCGTGGTCACCACAGCAGACACTTTTGCCGCCCCTCCCGGAAGCCCTGCGATCTCAAGGTCGTTAGCCGTCGCGTTAATATACCCGTCGAGTTCACCGTTATTGCCGGTTAGTGAACCATGCAACGACAGCTGCCCGTGAGTATCACCAAGTTCCGGTCCGACCAAATTGGCAAGTGCTTCTACATTTCGCACATCGGCAGATACGTTCACGAAAAACCGTGTCGACGGGAGTTTAGAAAAATCCTCAGGGATGGCTGCCTCGCCATTTGCTGAAATGAGGTTCGATTCCTGCGCGAGATGGAAATTTGAGAGATATAGCCGCCGTCCAATGTAGGTCGCACCAACCTCAAGCGCGTCCCATCCCCGATCATTCCAGCGGAAATCATCGGCAGATAGCCGAAGCGCGACTTCCGAATCCATTGGGAAATCCGGATTTCCCCGGTAAGTGAGGCGAGCGTCACGGATCTTCCCAGCAACGCGATCTGAAAGCTTGAGGACCTCAGGGACAGGAGCAAGGTTGAGATCAATTAACGACAGGGTGCCATCAAGATGCAGAAACCCTCGGCGCTCTCCAATATCAAGGTCACCGCGAAGGGTGCCGTCAAATACATCCAAATCCCAGTCCATGCCAATGCCCCCAAGTTTCACCAAATTCACGCTGTAGGATCGCACGGTAATGTCGTTCCTCACCTTGACCCCTTGCAATGTCAGCCGGCCGTTGCGCCAGGATGCAGCACCTTCGACATTGGGAGATTCCTGAATGAACCCGAAGATATTGCTTGTCACACGCGTGGCATTAACCTCCCCGGGCGCGCCCTCGTTCAGCCGTGCCACGAGGTTTTCAACGGTGTATTCCTGCTGATAGGCGAGGATTTTCAGTGACGGGCTGCTGATTCGCGCGACGAGCGGCATGAGCCGTAATAAGGCATCAGAAAGCCGTTCTTTTTGATATTCGGGAAGGATAGGGAGTCGGAACGGGGGCGGAGGCA
>JBGSMR010000118.1:0-3008 GCA_041740065.1 Chthoniobacterales bacterium | reverse complement strand
TCACCTTTTTGGCTACGGCGTGTCAACGACCTTCAGACCGACTGCATGCATCTGATACGCGTGACTCTCCGATGCTGCTGAAACACCGGATTGTCCTTGACTAGCACAGCTTCGCCAAGTGCTGCTTCAATGGCCGTTCTTGCCGTGTGCGGTGCGGTATTTCTGCACATCCGAGTAATCTTTCGTCGGATCCGCGTAATCCTGTCCTGCCAAATCACGACCCCGGGCGAGGTAGATCTGATGGTAGGCTTTCGCACTGTCGGAGAGCCGCACTCGGGAGGACATGAAACGCATTGTGTATCCGCACCGGCGGAGAGAGCTCAAATTCGGCTCGCTGCCGTGGATGATACGAGCATCGTGCAGACTGGCATGATTTGGCTCCAACTCGATCGCTACCGCTTTTGAATCATCACGCTGCAATTTTGTCACCTCCGTGGGAAAAATATTCTTTGCTGTGTCCACAGCGTCGTAATCCGAGAACCCCTTTTTGCCAGTATTGTGCGTCTGCGGGATGACCTGCATGCAGCCGTTTTCTAAACGTGAAGGATCGATCGCGAACCATACGGTTACTACCTCTGCACGATCAATCATTGTGCTCCAATAGGCGGAATCTTCATGCCAGGGAACCCGTTTGCCGTTGCCCTTGGGCTTGCAAATGAAGTGCGTCGAAAACAGAGCGATATCCGGCCCAACAATGGGCTCCACCAGATCGAGAATTTCGTCCGACAAAATCCACTCGAACAGAGCAGGATCCGTAAAATGTGGCACATCCATCCCTTCCGGCCGTTGATCAGAAGGCAATGCAGCCAGCTTCGCTTCAAAATGGCTTTTGAGCTTTTGGTATTTCCCTTCTGGAAAGATCGGCCCCTGTGGCAGGACATAGCCTTCCCGAAGGAAATGTTCAACTTCTGTGGAGGACAATCTGGGCGGGGGGAGCAAGGTGGAATTCATTGATTCAGACCTTGCGGGAAATGACGCTCGGTGTAAAGTTCGGCTCATGATAAAAAAGTGCACCAAAATGATGTTCTAGAATGAAAGTCATTCGGTGGAATTCCGTGGTTGAACCACGCCAGGAATGGCATTTTGCCCGTGCCGTTTGCCGGGCAACCTCCCCTATTATCATGCACAGTCATGATTTCGCCGAGGTTTTCTGGATTGCAGAAGGCAGGGGAAGTCATTGTTTGAATGGCGAACGAAAAATTTTAGAAGTTGGCACCCTCCTATTCATCCGTCCGAACGATCGCCACGAGTTGCGCTCCGACCGGGACGGATCCGCGTTCACGATTGCAAATTTTGCGATCCCCGCAGCCAGTGCTGTAATTTTTAGCGAGCGATGGAGAAGTTACGGTGTCGCCAAGGTGCCGTGGGGGAGCCATGCGGAAGCTTGGCATCTCTCGCCGTCGCAACTCGCCACTTTGGATGGTATTGTTCGAGCATCGACAGATGGACCCCGCACAGCATTGGCTCGAGATCGATTTCTGAGCAGCTTGATGCATGAACTTCACCGGGAGCCATCCGTTCTCCCGATGAATCCTGATGCTCCAGAGTGGCTTTTCCGTGCGGTCGCTCTTTTTCGTGATCCGGCTCGGCTTCGGCTCGGAGTAAACGAATTTTTCCGTGCGGCTGGAAGGACGCGCGCTCACGTGGCTCGGGAGTGCCAGAGGCACCTGCAACTGACGCCAACGGAAATCGTCAATCGTTATCGGTTGGATCACGCGGCTAGTCTCCTAGAGAGAACAGACATGACCATTCTGGAGGCAGGAGGGGCTGCAGGCTTCGCTAATCCGTCTCTATTCCATCGCCGTTTCCGCGAGAGGTTCAACTGCAGCCCCCTCCAATATCGTCGGCAGCGTCAAGGTTCATTGCCGACCACATTCCAGATTGCTGGAAAGTAGTCGCTCGGGTTGCGGCGGGGGGGAATACAGCAAGCCATGCTGAAAAAAGTCCCGACTGTAAAACAAGTGGAAGTGGTGATTTCAAAAACGAATTCAAGCTGGGTGAAAGAAGCCAAAACACCTTCGAAGCGGGATAGCCTTTGCATTTTCGATGATTGGCGACTATCAGGCATTCAGTATCTAAATTTCCATGAACCAAGCTCTCATCCCGTGGCTCGGCATTTTGTTGGCCGGAGTCCTCGCCGGCTCCTTCGCCATTCCTTCGCGAAAAGTGAAACAGCTAAGCTGGAACCAATCCTGGCTAAACTTCACCCTCGCTGCGTTACTGATCCTTCCGGTGGGGATCGCTGCGATTCTTGCGCCTGATATTTTCGGAGTGCTGTCTTCGGCACCCGGCATGCAGGTGGGCCAAGTTGCGATCTTCGGCTTCTTATGGGGAATTGGCGCGTTGTTTTTTGGTCTAGCGATCAAACATTCCGGCTTCGCCGTCGCCAACACGCTCGTCTGCGGAATCGTCGCTTCGCTCGGTGCCGCCGGACCGTTGGTGTTGGGAACCGGCAGCTTAGAATCCAAGGAGGTGCTCCCGCTTTTGATTGGGCTTGTCGTGTTGAGTGCTGGAATAGGTCTTACGGGATACGCTTCCCACGTACGCGGGGCCAATGAGATGGCAACAGAAACGAGCGGTCGTGCCTCGCTGGGACTCCTCTTCTGCGTCTTAGCTGGTGTCTTTTCGGCGATGATTAATTTTGCATTCGCAGCCGGCGCGGATCTCGTGAAGCAATCCGCCAGCGTCGGCGTGCATCCGGCGCTAACGACGCTTTCCGTGTGGATCCCAGCCTTGTTCGGCGCGTTTCTCATCAACGCGGGAAATTCGATCCTGCTTATGAAACGGGCTGGTGAAATGCCCCGGTATCAAAGAGCGCCCGTGGGCGACTGGGTTCGTGGATTGGCCATGGGTGCCCTCTGGTTTTCGGCCCTCACTTTTTACGGTACATTCTCGCTGAAACTCGGGGAATCCGGTGCGATTTTTGGGTGGGCGACTTACATGGGCATCTCCATCGCAACGTCAGCCCTTTGGGGTTTCTCCACCACCGAATGGAAAACGGCACCGCA
>JBGSMR010000081.1:0-3916 GCA_041740065.1 Chthoniobacterales bacterium | reverse complement strand
AAATCGCCGAGAAGATGAACCACACGACGGCAGCCGCGACAGGACTGGTGGATCGCCTGGAGAATTTGGGGTATGTCGCTCGGATGCACGCGGAGTCTGACCGCCGGAAAGTGCTCGTCCGGATCACCCCCAAGGGCGATCAACTGGTGGGCCGGATTCGTCAGGACATCATCGATGGCCTCACCAAGCTTACGAATTTCCTTGAACCCGAAGAAGGGAAGATGTGGCTTCAAATTTACACCAAGATATTCGACTACTGCCAAAAGCAACCTGAAGACTGCAAACAATGACTAATTTTTTCCTCTTGCGCACGGCCGCAGCGCTGTGGCTGCTCCCGGCGTCCATCGCATTTGCACAAATTGCGGCAGATCCAACGCCTGAAGCGCTTGCACCGGCTTCGTCTAGTCCAGTTGCGGCACCCGATCCGACGCCCAGCGGATTGCCTACTCCTGAGCCGCTTTCGACCCCCGATCTTTCGACTGCGCCCACGGTGGATGCATCGCAACCGGATCCCACCGCAGTCGACTTCTCGAATACGATCTTGCCATTGAATTTCTCGGATCCGGGACTTCCTCCACCGCCGCAGTTAGTGCCCAATGTCAAAGATGTGAGCCCCAGCGCGGACACTGTCAAAAAAGCGAATCAAGAGGCGTCTGCAATGATTGCCGCATTTGCCAAGAGCATCCGCAATCCCAATGTCCCTGATTTCACCTTGGATGATGCAGTGCGCACCGCGCTCACAAGAAATCCGACCATCTTAAATGCCATCCAACAGATTCGGCTAACACGCGGCCAGGTGATCCAGATCACGTCTCAGGCACTGCCTCAAGTCGACTTTGTGGCCGGCTATCAGCAGATTGCTCCAGAACTGGCGAATCCCAACACTCCCGCATCATCCGGGGGCGTAATCAATATCCCCATGGCTGATGGCACCACCGTGCCGCTGTCTCTGGCTGGAGGATCTGGCCGGAATATTAACGACAAAACGTGGAATGTCGGCCTTCAAGCGAGCCAGCTTCTCTATAATGGGGGTGCGGTGATTTCGGGTATTCGCGCTGCGGATGCTGTGGAATCGGGGGCTTATTTCCTGCTGCGTCAGACTATCAACGATGTGGTCGCGCAAGTGAAGATCGGTTTTTTTCAGGTTGTTTTGAACCGGGCGTTGATTGTCGCTCAGCAGCAATCGGTCGAGCTACTTACGCAGCAACTCCGAGATCAGGAGAACCGCTACGAAGCAGGTACGGTGCCGCGCTTCAATGTTTTGCAGGCCGAGGTCGCACTCGCAAATGCTCAACCCCCGCTGATCCAAGCCCAGAACAATCTTCGGATTTCCCTGTATCAACTGGTGAAGCTTTTGGGAATGGATTACTCCCCGGCGAAGCCGAGTGAAGTGCCCTTCAATGTCGTGGGAGATCTGAGTTACGTGGCCCGCACCATCAATATTGACGAGTCCGTGCGTATGGCAATCGAACGCAACCCCGCCCTGAAGGCGCAGCGTCAGGATTTACTTGCTCAGGCTCAAAATGTAGATGTCCAGTTCGCTGGATACCTTCCGACCGTAAGCGCCGTGGCTGACTACACCGTGCAAAGCAATCCGGCATTCCAATCCATGACGGAAATAACCCAAGGCTGGACGTTTGGCTTCCTTGGGAGCTGGGCGGTGTTTGACGGATTTGAAACCAAGGGCCTTGTGATGCAGGCACGGGCGCAGCTTGAGCAGTCGGTTAATAACTACAATGACGGCGTGCGACAGATCATCTTGGACGTTCAGGAGGCGATTTCAAATTTACAAACGGCCCTTGAGACGGTTCAAAGCCAAGAGGCGAGTGTGGTCCAAGCCACGGAAGCTTTCCGGTTGGCTCAGGAACGTCTCGACGCGGGAGCGGGAACACAGCTGGATGTGCTGAACGCGCAGACTCAATTGCTCCAGTCGCAAACGAATGTCCTCACCGCTCGCTACGACTACATCAGCGCGTTGGCGCAATACAATCTGGCGCTTTCTCTCGATGCCCAATACGAGGAGATTTTTGACGATCCGTTGAGCATAAGCGAACGGAAACGCTTCACCAAAATCACTGACCCCTCCGCTCCCCAGCCGGAACTGCCACGCCAGTTCCGCAATGAAGATCCGATTGCCGGATTCGCAGCCAATGCTCCAGATGCACCGGTCGCTACGCCAACACCTGCTCCGACGGGAGCTCGCGGTGAGGGAAAAAGCGTAAACAAGGCGCGGGTGCCGGGTCGGCGATAGATGCAAGTTTCCAGGGGTTCCATGACAAAGCACCCCGAGGTGACTCAATGGGCTGCGCTGGATGCAATGCCGCTTTGCAGGCATGGTTTCCTTGGCCGCATCGATGGGGTGGATGTCGCTGCTGACCGAGACACGGCAATGGCGCGGCTGGCACCCCGCCAAGAGGCAATCCTGCGTGGCTTCAGAGTTGATCCGAATTCGTTGGCAACAGCGGAGCAGGTGCATGGTGCAGAGGTCGCAGTGGTTCAGGGCCCGGGTCTTTTGCCGGGCGTCGACGGGTTGATCACCGCGCTCCGTGGACAGCCGCTGGGAATTTACGTTGCGGATTGCGCTGCAATCTTCTTCGTCGATCCCATCCGGGGTGCGATCGGATTAAGTCATTCCGGAAAAAAGGGCACGGAAGGACGTATTGCCGTGGTCACTGTAGAAAAAATGGGTGTGCACTTCGGATGTCGTCCCCAAGATGTCACCGCCATCATCAGCCCTTGTATTCGCCCCCCGCACTACGAAATCGATTTTGCGGCAGCCATCCGGAATCAATTGGCCGAAGCGGGCGTGGAGCGTGTGATCGACTCTGGCATCTGCACGGCAACGGCCAATGATCGCTTCTATTCTTATCGACTGGAAAAAGGGAAGACCGGGCGGATGCTCGCATTTCTTGAACTCTGCGAATGAAACGCCAATTCGATCCCAGTACCCCGGAATGGATGGACCTGCCCCAGCCGGTCTCACCGGAATTGCGGGATGACCTCGCAAATCTAAGAAAGCTGAATCTCTGGTTCGGGGGAGTTTCTGCGGTCTTGAACCCACTGAAGCCGCTCCTCACGCCCGAGCGCAACTGGACAATTCTCGATCTTGCGACCGGTTCGGCGGACATTCCCAAGGCAGTCAGCGCATGGTCTCGGGCTCAGGGCATACGTCTCAAAATCGATGCGGTAGATTTTCAATCATCCACCCTCGCCGTTGCGGCGGAATATTGTCATGACTGCCCGGATATTAAATTCCATCAAGCCGACATCCGTTCCTTTCACTCGGATCGGCAGTGGGATGTTGTCGTGTGTTCGCTGGCGATGCATCATTTTTCGGAAAGTGATGCCATTCAGATCCTACGCCGTGCGAGTGCGCTTGCAGCGCGGTATGTGGTCGTGTCCGATCTGTGCCGCTCTGCGCTTGGGACGATTGGTGTGGACTTGCTCACTGCGATATGGATGCGTGCTCCGATGACGCGCAACGATGCACGGGCATCGGTGAGGAGGGCATTTTCATTCGCGGAGTTCGCCGGACTCGCCCGGTCCGCGGGATGGCAATCATTCGAACATCGTCGGGTGCCTGCATTCCGACAAACGCTGATTCTTCAAAAACCAACGGCTTAAGCATCGAATTTCCGACTGGTCACAACGGCGAGACTGTGGTTTTTCCGTGTCATGGTTTTAACATGGCTTTCAAAATATCGTGACTTTGGACTTTTGCTGATGCGGGTGGGTCTCGGAGGTATGATGATTATGCACGGGTGGCCGAAATTGGTTGCGGGTCCCGAACGATGGGCCGGATTGGGCGAGGCGATGCAGCATCTGGGCATTCATTTTCTGCCGGTGTTTTGGGGTTTTATGGCGGCAGCAAGCGAGTCGATCGGGGGAGCATTGCTGCTGATTGGCTTTCTGTTTC
>JBGSMR010000008.1:0-4643 GCA_041740065.1 Chthoniobacterales bacterium | reverse complement strand
GCACCAAGGACCGTTTCGAGAAGTTTATGCGGAGCGCTCCGGTGCGTGCGCTGATGGATCGGCGACTGGCAGAAACATGCTCCACCGATTTTCTGACCGTGTTCGCCCATCCCAGAGCGGGCGTATCTACGAACGTGCAGTTGCGAATTTTGCACAATCGCGCCCTCGATCTGGAATGGATTTTGCGCCCTGTCCTGTCGAGAAAGGCGTGGCCAAAAATCAAATACGGTTTTCGGCGAGGAATCACCCTTGCAGAACATCAGGCCGTCTTGGCGATTACTCCCAACAAGGAATACCGGCTCTACTTTGAGCTTTGCTGGCAGACAGGAGGCAGCCAATCGGACATCGCCAATCTTTGCGCGGAGGATGTTGATTGGAAAGCGCGGAGGCTCTACTACTCCCGCCAAAAACTGAAAGCACGGGGACAGGGCAATGCCTGCCTTGTGATTGGTCCGGCTTTGGAAGCGGTGTTGAAAGAGCTTCCGGCTGAGGGACCACTATTTCCTCACCTCCGCACCTTGAAGGAAAGCAGGCGCAGCAACTACTTTTGGACGCGGCGAGTCAAAGTGGGCTTGCCGGACGAGATCGTTTTGCATTCCTACCGGTACGGCTGGGCGGAACGGGCGCTGTCAGCTGGGATGCCTGAACGTGAGGCGATGGCGCACCTTGGACACGGGAGCAAAGCGGTCCACCGCGCCTACGCCCGTTCGGCAGAGCGAGTGACATTGCCGTTGGAATGGTATGAGGACCAGAGCCGCAAAAAGCTGGTGGATTTCCAAGTTGGGTTGGAGGCTGTTTCGCCCGTTGCCGCTTAATGAATGCGTGTTCTTGAAAAAAGGCTGCCGTGGCAATCGTCGCGGTGGCCGGTATCTCCGGGGCGTTTCGGAATCGGTTGCACCCGAGAAACCCCCGTCAATCGACATATGACCGACGCCGCAGCGCAATCTACCATCCTGCCTGACAACAGGAAGAAACTTTTCGATGGCTTAAAACGGATTCGCAAAGGCAATCCGACGACACCGCTTGATTGTTGCATGTATTGGCCTGCATCCTGTGGCGAGGCCACTAACGGACCAAAATTTATACCGGAATACTGTCGTAGCCAAAGGCCCGCTGCAGCAATTTTGTAGTAGGTCCATATTCTGCCCACTGCCCTCGTTTGCGTCCCTTTTCTGAAATCAGATGAAGATTCTTCCTTCGCGTTGACGCTATACTCGGCGTCCTAGGCGATTGTGATTGTTGCGATGGCCTCCGGTTCAGTGCGGACGGGAAAGGAAATCCTTGAGTGATCACGGTCATCAGCGGGTCGACGAGGAGATAGGGGCTGAAACTTGATGAGCATCAACCATGGCAGTTTCGCTTTCATTCTCTTGAGGAAGAATTTCTAGCCGAAGACTATTTCGGTCCAGCGATCCGATGATGCTCCATTGGACCCTATGGGGAAAGGCCATAAGGAAAGCTAGTCGGAAAGAAGGGTTTTCTGAAAGCGACCTTGGAAGCAAATAAATCGAAGGGGATGCCGCCATGGATTCCAGTTCACTCCATGCCTGCGGCTGCATAAACTGCTGATCGTGTTCGGCTCCGGACGTGCAATTCCAGTCGAGATATCCTGCCGAGTCTCCGGGACGGAATGTAGTTATGGCGATATTGCTAATGTCCGGCCAACTCGCTGTCAGCTCTTCGCGGCACTTGCGGTTCACCAACATGAGAACGAGTGGCAAAATCGTATATGAACTCACAGAACGGGGCGTTTTTTGGCGGGTTTCGTTGGTCGTATCCACGAGCTCGACCAAGATCTCGTCTGGTGTTACGTAAACATCGTCGAAAGGGTCATCACTGTCGCGTTGTTGCCGATCAACCAGAAGGTTCTTCCAATAGTTCAGTAGAAGCTTGGCATCTTCGTGTTGGTGTTCGCGATCAAGCAGCCATACCATGGCACAAAGATACGGAAACCAGCTCTCACCCCATGGGGAAATGCGATCTTGGGAAAAAAACGACTTTATTTTGTCGATACAGCCGGACGCATCTTCGGTCGGTTTCATCAGGCACCACGCTGCCCACCCGCCAACACCAACTGTATTCCGGACTTTTGTATACTCGTCCCATTCGATACCGTCTGGACTAAAGGAGTCTGCCTTGGTGCACTCCATGGCGAGCGAGTCGAGTGCCGATAGCGCCGCATCAAAGGCCAAATTGACAGAGGTTTCGATTTTTGGGCTGAAGAAGCCAGCTCGCTGACTCACCGCAGAAATTCGAGCGGAGGTCATCATCCAACCACGAAAAACGGACCAGTGATCCTGTTGGGCGTAGAATTCGCCGAGAACATAGGATGCAAACAAATTGATGGCGGCCACCCGGCGTTCAAACTCGATTTCTGCTAAATTGTCAGGGAGGTGCTTCGCGAGAAATTTCGCAAAATCAGACGCTTCGAAGTCCCCGCGCCCATCTACCAGGTAGAGGGTGCGGAACTCGCGAACATCGGGCGCTGTTGACGGCCAAAAATCTGTAGAAAGACGTAGCAACTCGCTTTGAATCCACCGCCCATCATATACTTCAAGCTTGGGCAGTTTTCGCTGCTCCCAGGAACGATTTGCCGCTTCAATTCGTGAAAGAGCAGGGTCGGAAAATAGGCCATTTGTGACGAGAAAGGGACGAAAATGGAAGTTCGCCGGGAGCGATGGATGGCTCGGCAGGGTTTCCATCAACGCAGTCACTTGAGGAAATGCCTTCTCAAATTCCTTGAGCCCGATATTTCCGTCTTTCAGTTGAAAGCAGTGGACTTCGCCGTTCGGCGAGATAGCCAGCAGATCCTTGCCATGCTCATAGGGGCTGTGACCGAGCCGAAGAATGGTGAATCCGCGTGAAGACAGAATTTGTCCAAAGGCGGCTTGATATCCTCGCTCATTGATTCTAGTCAACCAATCTTCGACGAGACGTTCTTTCATCAAATTCTCTCTTTTTTATTTCCAAAAATCGGCCGAGGTGCTCGATTTGCTTGGTAGAAAGGTTAACCAAGGATTCCTTGAGTTCCTCAGCGGCACTCGGTGCGAGAACGAAGGAAGGCCATTTCGGGACACCTCTCTCGTCGAAGTCGATTTCCATTGTCGCCATTTTCGATAGCCACAATTCGAGGGTTAGTTGTCCATCACCATTGTCGAATGTGATAATTCGCGGTCCCGGAGTCTCAATGACTTCGAAAAGCCTTCGTGCTTGTCCCTTTGCCATTTCTTGTCCGAGGGACTCGGCCATCCCGAAAAATTCCTCGGTCGTGACGCCTTTCGCGATCTCGGTTGGAACCCGACAAGTGACGGAATGCTTGCGATACTCGATCTCGGATTCCCCCCAAAAGGCTCGATTTCCTTCCCGCTGAGCTCGAACCGCAATTTTTGAAATAAATGGATCGGAAGACCGCGTCTCTGCAAAAATGACCTTGAACCAAGCGTTTTGGATTGCCTGTTTCGCTTTCGGGAATTCAGGAAGCATTGATGTATTCTTGGCAGGGATTGATGGCATTGCGATCACAATAGATTGCACTTTTGGCGTTTGTTCCCTGACTGGTGACGCGATAGCGAAGGGTATGAGTGAACAAAATTTGCCCCGGACTCGGGGCTGGGGGCGCGATTTTCCGTGCGAGTGTTGCGGGGAT
Organism: Chthoniobacterales bacterium; assembly: GCA_041740065.1. Classification (GTDB taxonomy): domain Bacteria; phylum Verrucomicrobiota; class Verrucomicrobiia; order Chthoniobacterales; family JAATET01; genus JBDNGG01. The sequence goes on along the minus strand of JBGSMR010000008.1, from coordinate 997 downwards.
GAAAACAATCCCTGTCCTTCCTGAAAACGATATCCGCCACTCCGACCGCCGCCATCCGGTCGATTTTCTAGAACCTCTTCCGACTCCTGAAGATCAGCTCAATCGCATTTGCGAAGTACTGAGCCGCACTTTCGGCTGGGTCGCGGATGCAGACACCGTAGAGCAAAAGGGACTCCGCGCTTCCGTGGTTCTGTATTGCGTCCGGGCCGATCTTCTTGGCTCGCCCACCCTTGAGGAACTCGGCGCAACCGTCGGCACACCGCAGGCTGTCGTGGACGAACTGGTCTCCGACTTCTGCCACAGCATTGGGTGGTAACATGAGCGCTGCAATCCAGCAGACCGCCGCCCAAGTGCGTGGCATTCCCCTGAGGGAATTGCTCCGTTGGCACGGCTTCAAAATCCGGCAGGAAGGCGTCAGCTTCCGCGCCAAGAGCGACCGTCACAACATCGTTGTCACCGACAACAAGTGGTTCGATAACAAAGCCGGCACGGGCGGGGCAGGGGCGATTGACCTGCAAATGCACCTTTGCGGCGGGGATTTTCAGGCCACCTGCCACGTCTTGGCTGAGGGCTTCGGCCCAACCGGAGCTGGACTGGTTTTCCCTCCAAACAAGAACGCAGTCGGTAGGCGAAGGCCCTTTGAGGAATTGGCCGCCCAATACGCCGTCCCAAGCTACAGAAGTTGGGCGATAGCCCGAGACTACCTTGTCGAAACCCGGAAAATCGAGCGGGCCATCGTGGATGAATTGCACGAACGCGGCTCTATCTACGCGAATAACCATCGTCCCAACCCCGGCATTGTGTTTCTTCACCGCACGCCACACGGCAAGGTGGAAGGAGCGACGTTACGGGACACGCGTCATGAGTCCAGCTTCCGTCCCTGCTTGGGCAACAAGCTCTCGGCGTGGTTTTCAGTGGGCGATCTCGCCAATGCGGAAATGGTCGTTGCCGTTGAATCACCGATTGAGGCCCTGAGTTATCACACCCTGTTTGCGAG
>JBGSMR010000431.1:0-3591 GCA_041740065.1 Chthoniobacterales bacterium | reverse complement strand
ACGACTGTCCCCGCAATTCCAACCAAAGTCGGCATTCCATATTCACGAATTGCATCGCCCAAGGGAATCGCTGCCTGGCTTCGATTTTGCGTTTTCCAATCAATCCTCAATCCCAGCAATGTCAAAAGGACAAATCGCGTGTAGAAGTAGAGAAGAATTGGAGCGAGCAGCACGGAGAATAGCGTCTCAAGGAATGATGACGCAATGACGCACCGGGCTCCGCCGTATTTCTCAGCCTTGCGGAGTAGCAAGAGCGTGCCAAAAATCTTCGGCAGGAACAGAAGGCCAAATGTCATGCCAAATAGCCAAAGCGGCACCGTGACCGACACCGCTGAAGACTCGAGGCTGATCGAGGAAAAAAACGCGACTTGAGCTTTTCGGTAGTAGTCAACAGCGCTCAGCGTTATGAACGCAACAAGCATGGGTGCGGAAAGGTATGCCATGAGCCCAAAGAAAATGTGAACCCGATTTTCGAAGCGTGTGGCAGGCGCGAAGAGAAACCAAAAATGTTGGAGGTTCCCTTGGCACCATCGGCGGTCGCGTTTTAAGCTTTCGGAAAAATTGGGCGGACCTTCCTCAAAGGAGCCTGGTTCAAGGTAGGCAAACCAGACTTGATAGCCAGCTTGATTCATCAGGGATGCTTCTACGGTGTCGTGGCTTAAGATGTGACGTTCTTTAGCACTCTTTCCTGGGAGTTCGGGGAGCACGCAATGCTCCATAAATGGCTGGAGTCGAATGATGGCATTGTGCCCCCAGTAATTCCCGCCGCCCAGGTGCCAAAAGTTTGATCCCGCAGCAAAGATCGGGCCCACAGACCGCGTGGCAAATTGCACCAACCGCTGTAAGAGCGACGTCCCGCGAATGATTTGCGGGGCTGTTTGGACGATGCCGACCGTCGGATTTGCATCCATCACGCGAGCCAGCCGGACGATACATTCCCCGGTCATGAGGCTGTCAGCATCAAGAATGATGAGGTAGCGGTAGCGTTTGCCCCAGCGGCGACAGAAATCTGCGATATTTCCGCTTTTCCCGTGAAGCGAGACACGGCGTTTGCGGTAAAAAATTCTGCCGAACGCATTGAGGCGGGAGCAGAGGTTGAGCCAAGCGGATTCCTCTTCGATCCAGCGGTCTGGGTTGTTTGAATCGCTCAGGATAAAAAAATCGAATGCGCGAGTGGCACCCGTAGCATCGAGCGAGCGCACCATGTTTTCCAGTCCGTTGAATATCCTTGCTGGCTCTTCATTGTAGATCGGCATCACGATCGCGGTGGATCCTGGCAGCTCGTCTTCGGGGTTCTCCGGTAGCGTCCGCATGATCTGCCACGGATCTCCCCGGCTGAGAGAAATTACAAACCCCCAGAATGCGATCGTAAATCCAAAAGCGATCTGCCCAAATAATACGACAAACATGGCGAGCAGCGTCCACTCGATCGGCGTGATTTCATCCGAGCCTAGGGAATGAAACATCAACCAAACTCCGGCCATCGTGATGCCTGCTCCCGTCGCAAGGAATAAGGCCTGCCGGAGAGACGTCGTCTCCGATGACAAATCCTGAGTGGTTCGAAAGGCTCTCATCTGAAAAACCTCATCCATGCACCGTAGGCCAGGAAGAAAATGATAACCCAGATCAGAAATGCCCGGAAAACATGACCCCAAGAGAATTGGCCCCATGTCTCCCTCGCCAAATCCTCCATGGCACCATAGTTGACTTCCTTGCGAATCAGACTGCTGAATTCCATCGACGGGCCTGCTTGAACCGATGAGCGACGGACGGCATCGAGTAGTTCCTGCGGGGGATCGGGATCCAAAAATGCCTCTGGCCAACGCCGGTGCAGCCCGCCAGCAAAGTATGCAACTTTCCCTCGCGTCGCGGCTGAGTCTCCTTCTGCTCCGAATTCCACTAGCCGCGAAAACCAATCTTCTGCGCGGTCAGTCGCAATCTTCATCGTTACCTCAAGCGGGGATCGCGAAAGGTCCTCGCTATGGCAAGACCTCGCTTGTGCAATGAGCTCTACGGTGAGGTGCAGGAGGCGCTCACGAGAGTGAATTCGGTGTGAACGCAAAAAATCTTCCAGCCGCAGACAAGCGACATTCCATGCTTCACGGTCGTGGGATGGGATCGTCCCGGGCATCAATTCATCCATGTGTAAGTCCATGTTTCGGAAACGGGTTGTCCATCACGTTTTAGAACGCAGCGGATCTCAATCGGGACGGTGAGTTGCTTTGTGCTGGTCACAAAACTCACTCGCCACGTGTTGTCATTTGTATTTTTTTGCACGGTAACCTCAGAAAGGATGCCTGCGTCACCAATCCAGACATCTGCCGTAACAGGCGCATCAGCTGGTAATCCATCTAATTCCCCGCCGCCAAAATCCAGTAGAAATTTTCGATAATACGGAGCATCCTGATAGTCGATTCGCGTGGCAAAGCATCGGCCCTGCGGGGAAAGTTCGCCGTTCTCCGAAAACCAACTCAGCACATAGCTGACATCCAAGCGCGAGCCCTTCCGCAGCGGTTCCGCCGGTTGCCACCACGCAACCACGTTATCCATATATTCGTTGTCTGTCGCGAGTTGTAAGAGTTGCACCGATCCCGCACCCCAATCACCCACTGGCTCCACCCAGAGGCTGGGACGGACATGGTAGTTTGCCTCCAGATCCTGATAGTGGGAATAGTCGCGATCCCGCTGAAAGAGGCCAAAGCCTCTTGGATTGTTGTCTGCAAATACGCTGATCTGGAGTTGCTTCGACCACGATAGCGGGCGCCACACCCATTCGCCATTGGAGCGGAGGATCTGCAATCCGTCCGAGTCATGAACCTCTGGCCGGAAATCGCCAAACGTATTGCTCGTATTCTCGCCGAACCAAAACATGCTCGTGAGCGGCGCGATTCCTATTCCAGCGATTTCCCTCCGCGGAAATAATACCGCACGGACTAAAATCCGCGTTTGGTCTCCCGGCCACACCGTGAATGCATAGGCACCGGTGATCGATTTGCTTTCGAGAAGCGCGTACATAGTCATCGAGTCAGCACCCGCTTCCGGCTCAACAAGCCAGAACGTCGTGAAATTCGGGAACTCCTCTTCGTTCTCTCCCACCGTGTCGATCGCAAGTCCCCGCGCCGAAAGTCCGTATTGTTGATTTTTGCCCAGCGCCCGGAAGTAGTTCGACCCTAGGAATACGATTACTTCATCGAGCACATCTGGCTTATTCAGCGGGTAATGCACACGGAGCCCGCTGTAGCCGCCCTTAGCGACTTCCTCGGCGGGGAGCGTATTTTTGCCGAAGTTGAAAAACTCGGGAGAGAATCGAAGTGGCCCTGCGCCGTCACGATTGACCTGATAGATTGTTACCGGCTTGTCAAAATCATATCCGGCGAAGAAAAATTCTGTCTGAAATGGCAACCCCTCGCTCCTCCAAAGACTGAATTCTTTGCGCCACCGGATGTCGCGGAATGCATCATAGTCCAAATCCCGGAGTATGGCTGAATCAACCGCTTTGGGGGGGATGTGCTCGCTCTCCGCAAGCTGCTCCGCCTGATTGATCACCGTCTCGAACGTTAGCGTATTCGTGGTGCTCTGGTTGATCACGAA
>JBGSMR010000408.1:0-2635 GCA_041740065.1 Chthoniobacterales bacterium | reverse complement strand
CATCCCGGACACCAAATTTAAGTTGGCAAAATTTGAATCTAAGACTGTGGAAGAGCGTGGAATCGTTAAGGATGTTTCCGAACTTATTTTCGAGAATACGGAAACAGGAGATACGATCATACTCCCGCTCGATCAAGTCGTCGATTCACCGACGCCCATCGGTGTATTTGTGAACCTTTTGGATAGCCAAGAATTTCGCGTGCGCAAAAACGGAGAATTTTCAGTCACTCAAGATCCCGATCTGAAATATAAACTCATTGACATCTCGGATTCAGGGGCAGTAATACAGCGCACCGATACCGGCAAAGAACTCCAAATTCCTGCTGAAACACGCTGATGCACCTAACCGCAACTCCTATTGATAACGCAGGCACCGCCCGCACACACAGAGCCAGCGCATCCCTCAAAACATTTTGCTCGCCCGGACATTCGCCGTCAAAATCTGTTCCCTTTACCATGTTTAGATCTATCGCCTCCGCATCACTTCTCGCGGCCCTTACACTTGGCTCAATCCTGCCGCTCAGTGCGCAGCCCGCAGGCTTGGTCGGCTCCGCAGAACTCGAAACCCGCCGCCGCGAGCTCAATACGGAATACGCGCAGTCGATGATTCAAAAAGGCAATGTCGCGATGGTGGACATGGATTACGAGTCTGCATTTGCATTTTTCAAATCGGCGGTCGATTCGCTCCCTTCTGGTGGGGAAGCGACCGCAGTAGTGCGTTCCGAAGCGATGGATGGATTCTCACGTGCGGTAGTGAAGCTCACAGAACAGCGGATCTCCGAAGGGCGATTTGATGATGCTGAAGTGACAGTAGCCGTCATTTTGGATGAAAATTACAACCCGTCCTACGGCCCTGCACTCGCTCTTCGCGAGAAATTGAAGTCGCCAGATGGATTTAACAGAACGATCACCCCCGGGTTTGTCGCCAAGGTGGAAGAGACTAAACAATTTTTCCGCGAAGCAACCGGTTATTACGAAAGCGCACGCTACGACCTGGCGTTCAAACGCTGTGAACAAATTCTGAATCTGGACCCGCACAATATTGCTGCCCGCCGGATGATGGAGAAAATCAACAACGCACGTTCTGACTATGCGCAGAACGCCTACAATACGACTCGCGCCCAGATGCTTACCGACGTCGCCTCTGCTTGGGAGCTTCCAGTGACACGTTTTGACGTTTCTGGTGGACAGATCGTCGAGCAACCGGCATTGGACACCCGAGGGACTCAATCGGTGAGCCGTAAGTTGGAGGAGATTCGCATTCCGAGTATTAACTTCCGAGACGCAACAATCCGCGAAGCGATTGATTTTATCAAACAACGTTCTATCGCTTTGGACACCGCTGAGCCCGATCCAAACCGCCGGGGGATTAACATTGTCCTGAAGTTGGATCCTACGCTAGCGGGATCTGATGCTGGCACGAGAATCACGTTGGCTCTCACCGATGTGCCACTCGGCGAGGCACTGCGCTACATCGCAACCGCGGCTAACCTCAAGGTAAAAGTGGAACCGTATGCCGTAGCAATTGTTCCAATCAACGAGCCTACCGATGTCCTAGTTACCAAAGAATACCGGGTTCCACCGGGGTTCATTTCCCAGATTCCGGCACCAGCAGCAGAGGCGACGGGCTTCGGCGGCGGCGGCTTCGGCGGAGGGGACGCCACTGTGGCACGTTCGGGAGCTCGTGAATTTCTTGAAAGCCAGGGTATTACATTTCCTCCTGGAGCCAGTGCAAATTTCCTTGCGTCAAGCAGTAAGCTGATTGTTCGCAATACTCAACCAAACCTCGATCTGATCGATCAATTGGTTGACTTGGGCAGCAGCACTGTCGAAAGCCAAGTGGAAATTGAAGCGAAGTTTGTCGAGATTTCTCAAAATAACCTAAAGGAGCTCGGATTCGACTGGCTGCTCGGGCAGTTTGCCATGCCATTCGGAACGGGCGTTTACGGCAGCGGCGGAACACCGGGCTTTACCGGTGATATTTCAGACCGAGCCCCAGGGATCGAAGGAAATCAAGGGTATCCATTCGTGAATCCACAGAATGGGTCGGCGATTGGAACAAATACCATTACGGGAGGAAACCGAACCGGTGGAACAGCAATCAGAGCAAACGCGATCGATGGTCTTCTTCTCGGATCCACCGCCGGCGCAACCGCAGCTCCTGGAGTGCTCGCGCTCGCCGGAATTTTCACTAATCCGCAATTCCAGCTCGTAATTCGCGCGCTGGACCAGCAAAAAGGAATTGACTTGCTCTCCGCCCCCCGCGTAACCACGCGCAGTGGTGAGGTTGCTAGAATGGAGTTGGTGCGCGAGTTCCGCTATCCGACACAATTCGATCCTCCACAGGTTCCCCAGACAACCTCCTCCGGCGGAAACTTCATCCCAATCCCACCCACGACTCCCAGTAGCTTCGAAACAAAAAACCTTGGCGTGGAACTTGAAGTAGAGCCCACCGTTGGACCTGATGGTTACACCATTGAGCTGAATCTATCTCCTAGGATCACGGAGTTCGATGGATTTATCAACTACGGCAGCCCAATTAACACCGAGGTGCAATACGTCAATCCGGTGAGTTTGCTCAACACAGTCAGCAGGACGATCCAAATCTCAGAGAATGTAATCAATCAACCGATTT
>JBGSMR010000380.1:0-10342 GCA_041740065.1 Chthoniobacterales bacterium | reverse complement strand
CGCCGACGGGGATCCTGCCATGGCCCTAATCGAGTTACTGGAGATCTATCAGGCGGTCAATCCAGCAGGCGCGCCTGTGTATGCCCCTCAGCCTGCTGCTCCGTCGGGTCAGGTTTCGGCGGTGCTCGATGAGGCGGCAGTGGAGCAACTGCGTGCGCATCTGATGCCCGCGATTGAACGACTCTCTTTTCAATCGCAGGAATTGAAACAACGTATGGACGAGATGTCACTAGACACCTTCGTCCAACAGATCGCGACGTATCACGAGGGGATCGACTATTGCACCAAGAAGCTGGACGTCATTAAGAAAGAAAATGATGCGATCAATCAACAGTTGACGAAAACAGCAAGTTCCATCAACCCGATTACCCGCATGGCGGTACTGGTTTTGATGCTTGTCACTGGGGTAATTGGGTTCGTGATCGCAGTAGTGTTGCGTTAGAACAAATCGTTGTTTCGACCCCTTGCCCGCCGGGGCGAGAGGAGCGAATTCAGGTAAAAAAAGCTCAATGAATCTCACGCAACTTCAAGACACGCTCATCCGATGGGATCAGAAGGGTGCTGTAAGAGGCATTGCCGTCGCCCTTTTAGTGGCTGCCATGGTTTTTTTTGCTGCCAATGTCACTACAGCCACGCAGCTGACTATCGGCGTGCTGGGGATTGTAATCCTCACAATCCTCCGATTTCTGGAGAAGCGCTTTGATACACGCTTCTTCTTTCTGAGCATTGCTGCGTTTCTATCCATCGATTACTTCTTTTGGCGGACATTCACCACGCTGACTTACTACGATTTGGTCAGTTTTACACTGGCAATTATCCTATACCTCGCGGAAATCTATGGATTCATCGTTTATCTGCTTTCGATATTTGTAAATATCTCCCCGCTGGATCGAAAACCGGTTCCTCTTCCCGATAATGTCGATGAGTGGCCGACAGTGGACATCTTGATCCCGACGTATAACGAAGAGCGTGAAATTCTTGAAGTCACGATGCTGGCGGCGTTGGCGATCGATTACCCCGAGACCAAGTTCAACGTCTACCTGTGCGACGATGGTGGGACGGATCAGCAATGCAATAATAGCGACCCGACTAAAGCGTCCCGAGCCCGCGCGCGACGAATTGAGCTCCAAGAGCTGTGTAAAAGTGCGGGGTCACACTATGTGACGCGGGCGAAAAATGTGCATGCGAAGGCCGGAAATCTGAACAATGCTTTGGAGCAAAGTTCAGGCGATCTGATTCTCATTCTCGACGCGGACCATATCCCAACCGTGGATTTTCTTCTGAATACAGTAGGATGGTTTTTAAAGGATCCGAAGATGTTCCTCGTCCAAACGCCTCACTTCTTTACCAATCCTGACCCGATTGAGAAGAACCTCAAAACCTGGCGTGAAATGCCGAGTGAAAGCGAAATGTTTTACAAGGTGATTCAAAAAGGCCTTGATTCTTGGAATTCCGCGTTCTTCTGCGGGTCTGCCGCAGTGCTTCGTAGGGAGTTTCTCATGCAGGTTGGTGGAGTCGTTGGAGAGACGATTACCGAAGATGCCGAAACCGCGCTTACTCTGCATTCACGGGGTTTTAACAGCGCTTATATTGATCGCCCCATGATTTCGGGATTGTCTCCGGAAACACTCGGCGGCTTTATTACTCAGCGAATTCGATGGGCGCAGGGGATGGTACAGATCTTTCTGCTGAAAAACCCGCTTCTTTTACCGGGGCTGACCTTTCCACAGCGATTGTGTTATTTCAGCAGTAGTTTCTTTTGGTTTTTTCCATTTGCGCGGCTCACGTTCTGTCTCTCGCCGCTAGCGTTCCTCTTTTTCTCGCTGAAAATTTACGACGCCAACTTCATGAACTTCCTAGCCTTCGCGGTGCCACACCTGATAGCGGTGTTTATGGTGTCGGATTATCTATTTGGAAAGGTTCGCTGGTCCTTCGTCTCGGAGCTCTATGAATTGATGCAGTCGGTTTACACGTTTCCGGCTATTGTGAAAGTATTCATGAATCCACGAGCGCCGTCGTTCAATGTGACGGCAAAAGGAGAAATTCTGGATCGCGACTTCATTAGCCCACTATCAAAGCCGTTTTACGTCTTGTTGGTGCTGAATCTCTTTGCGCTAGCGGCTGGTGTTTATCGGATGGTTCTTCCCGGGACACACTATTTTGCGACGGGGATCACTATGTTTTGGGCGTTTTTCAACGTCTTTATCTTACTCGCCTGTTTGGGTGCTTTGTTAGAGCGACGGCAGATGCGTTCCACCGCGCGGATGGCGTCCAAAATTCCCGGAACGATATGGGTCGGAGATAAAGAAATCGCAGTTGACGTGATGGATCTGTCCAACGGCGGATGTAGTCTATGCGTGGATCCGGTGTATGAGGCATTACTGAGCGGGCATACATCGATTCAAATGCGCCCTGATCCTACCGATGGTCGGGAACACGGCGAGTTCACACTAGAAATCCGGAATCTACGCTACCGGGACTGGGCGCTTATGGCGGGATGCCAATTTGTGCACTCCTCAATCGACGAGCTTAAGCGCAAGATAGCCTTTGTTAATGGCAGCAGCACCCGGTGGATGGAATTCCAGCGAAGTCGCGAGAAGAATATGGGCACGTGGGGAAGCTTTGCTTACTTAATGAGCGCAGGCATTCGATTTACCCTCGAACATGTGGGGTATTCGATCTTAGGGAAAATCCGTAAAGACCGGGCAAATAAGCGTATGGCACCGTCCGCACCAAAGGCGTGAACGATCGCTAAAAAATCACAAATACCGAACTAATAATGAACGAACGAAAAAAAGTAACGCCACGGCAAGTGTGGATTGGGAAGTTAGGAATCTGTCTAGTGCTACTCGCATCCGTGGTCAGTAGGACCTTTGCACAGGCAGTGCCGGGAGCGACACCAGCCACCGCTCCTGCAGTATCTCCGCAGAGTTTAATGGCTGCTCCGGCAGCGTTGCCCTCGTCGCCTGGGACTGCTCAAAACCGACGGTCTGATGCGTCGCCAAGCACCGTGCGATTGCCTCTCCGGCAGTTGATTGGTGCATTAGAGCCAATCTACTTGCAGACAGCCGAAAGTACTTACACTGTTTTTGTTCCGCTCTCGCCGCGCTATGATGTGAAGAGCTGTAAGCTCCGGCTAGCATTCACAAACTCCATCGCGCTTCTTACAGAGCGTTCTGTGCTCCGTGTGGTCCTAAATAATCGGATCATCGGACAGTTCTACTTGTCGCGCGAGCAGCCTAATCGTGTGGTTGAGTTGGAGATTCCAGTCAACTTCCTCCAAGTGGGCTCGAATGAACTCCAGTTCATTGCGGCCCAGCACTACACTTTAGAATGTGAAGACCCAGGTTCTCCCGAGCTCTACACTCAGATCATGCCCGACGAGACCTATCTGGAGGCAGTTGTAACGTGGAAAGATGTTTACCCTAAGCTTTCACTGCTCAGAGATCTCATCGATAGAAAACTATGGGAACCGTACCGGTTTCACCTGTGTAGCCCGAGCGGAGCGGGACTGACCGACAGTCAGCTCTCCACCGGATCTATCGTCAGTCAAGGGGTCGCGCTAAACCTTGGATTCCGCCCCTTCGCGGTTACTACCAGTAACCAATTGGTCGCTGGCGTGGACAATATCGTGGTCGGGACCATGAATGAACTGACGCCATATCTCACTGCAACGGAAGTGGGAGCAATCAATGGAAGTTTCATTGCTGTGAAAGCATTGCCAAATGACCCGACAAGGTTCCTTCTAATTATCAGTGGCCGAAACGAGGAAGAGGTGTCTCAGGCAGCGTATGCGTTTTCGCTGATCAATTTCCCTTTGCCTGACTCTCAATTTGCTCAGGTGGATGCCTTGTCGTTTCCGCAAAAACCCACCTATATCCTGAATGCTCCGATGCGAGATCCGGGGATATTTAGTTTCCGCCAGCTTGGCATGGATCGGCACTTCAGCGTAAAAGGCTGGAATACTGGAACCTATTCTTTAGAGGTTTACATGCCAGGTGACCTATCGCCTCTCGACGGTAGTAATGTGGAACTTCGGTTGCATTTTGTCTATGGTGCCGCCCTCCGAAAGGATTCAGTCGCTAATGTCTTCGTCAACGGGCAATTCCACGCGACGGTGCCTTTGGATAATATTCGTGGCGCCAGTGTCTACGGTCATCGGGTGTATCTCTCGCTGAAGGCGTTCCAGCCAGGACGTAATGTGGTTGAGATTGCCCCCCGCATGGTGCCGCTGGTCACGAACCATTGCGAGATGCTCCAAATGGAAAATCTTTGGTTCACCCTCTATCGGGATTCAGATCTTGTTCTCCCTCGCATGTTGTTGCAGACCCGCTTGCCTAATCTCAAGGTGATGTCTCAAACTGCATTTCCCTTCGCGGCAAGTCCGGATGGTATTGACCTCGCGGTGCAGGTCTCTGGGCGCGATTCCACTTCAGTCTGTGCAGCGTGGATGTTGCTAGGAAAGATGGCGCAGATCAGCGGGTCAGTATTGCACCGGACCGAGATCAGCTTCCGCACCCCGATGTCGAAGAAGAATCTCATTGTCATCGGCCCAGTGGATTCGCTTCCAGAGGAGGTGATGGTAAAAGCGCCGATCAGTCCGCAGGATATTGGCCGCGTCCGGTATCAGATGAGTGCATCACCCGAGCCTGAGGCGACTGCCGTAGGTCCGATTGAGGAAATTCTCGAGAAGCTGCGTGGTGAAGCGACCGTTCGAAAGGAGCCTGAGCAACCGGTCACCATTGGGATGAACGTCAAGTCCGAGCTCTTGGATGATACGATGGCGATTTCGTTCGAGAACCCCTTTCATCTGGGACGCCTCACAACCGTATTTACTGCTGCGGATACCGATAAACTCTACCGGGGCATCTACACGCTGCAAGACCGTCTCTATTGGGATAATCTGACTGGAACGGTTGCCGTCTGGAACAACACTCCTCGTTCGTTACAGACAACGCGGATTGGGCCCGAGTTCCAATATGGCGCCACGTCTTTGGTTTCGCGAACGACTAATAAGGTCAATAGCAACCCCATCGTTTTTGCTGCGATCGTCTTTGGTGCGCTTGCAATTTTGGCGCTTCTTTTACGTCTGCTTATCAAGCGGAAGCCAGCGGATCCAAAATAGGCACTCGACTGGTAGCTAGTCGAACCTCTGCGTCCATCACCTATGCCTGAACCATCACCCGCGTCTCCGGAGGTTCAACCCCGCGTTGCGATATCTGGCATGGTGGTGGCGGGGCTCGTGGTGCTGTTGGTCGGCGTCGCGGTCTTCTTTTTGATGCCTGCCGATCCCTATGCATTGAGGTCTTCCGACTGGAAACGTTTCACCACCCGATTTGTCGAACCTAGCGGACGGGTGGTGGATACCGGCAATGGAAACGTTTCGCACAGCGAGGGCCAAGGGTATGGGATGTTGCTCGCCGTCGCATTCGGTGACCGTCGCACGTTTGAAAAAATGTGGGGTTGGACAAAGGACAATCTAAAGCGCCCTGAAGACGTCTTTTATTCCTGGTTATGGTCCCCGGAAGGGGGAGGGAAAATTGCTGATCCGAATACGGCTAGCGATGGCGATCTTCTCATTGCATGGGCGCTGTTACGGGCGCATGAAAAGTGGAAATCGCCGGATTATCAACGCTCAGCTGCAATAATTCTTACGGAATTTCAGGCAAAGGCAATCGTAACCACCCCGCTGGGCCAACAAATGGTTCCTGGTCAGGTGGGATTTGTGCGTGACGGTGGCGTGATGCTGAACCCCTCTTATGCCATTTTTCCGGCCTACGAGGAATTGAAAACAAGCTTCCCGTCTGCAGCGTGGCAGGCGCTGGCAGATGGCGGAAAAGATCTGATCTTCAAAGCTCGCTTCGGGAAGTGGAATCTTTGTCCGAACTGGGTCTTGGTAAAGCCGGATGCGATCGATCTAGCGCCGGGCAAGCCGACGGAGTTCGGATACGACGCCATCCGTGTCCCGTTGCACATTGCCTGGGCAGACCCGCAATCCCATTTGCTGGAACCTTTCGCTGCATTTTGGGGCGGGTTGGATCTCGCGGCGGTTGATCCTGCAACGGTAAATCTCAAAACCAACGAATTCGGTCCCTATCCCGCATTGCCCGGGATGCAGGCGGTGCGGCAGTTGACTCAGGCGGCGGTCAAAAAGCAGAAAATTTCAGTCTCCGACATCGCCGAAATCGACGATCAAGAACCCTACTACTCGGCCAGTCTTAAACTGCTGGTCACGCTTGCGATCAACGAGTCATTTCAGCCAGAAAAGCGTTGACAATCAGTGCACGAAAATCGTTCCTCTAATACGTTGTCTAAGTTAATCTTTCGTTTCATTTTTCTGCTCTCGGCAAGTGTCGTGGTGATGAGTGCTGCCTCGCGCAGTTCCTTTGCGGAGTCGCGTGGAACACCTGCTGCAACCAATGAATTTCCAGAGGTGCTGGGATCCACCCCTACTCCAGCACCCACACGCGCATCCACTCCCCAAGCGGAATCGCTATTCGTCCCGGTGATCCCGGGCGGGACGCCCCGTCCGACCCCCTCGCCGGGGCCGCCACCTCCTTTTATTCCCTCAGAAATTCCGGCTCCTGCTATGCAGGCTACGCCGGAGACCTTTGATTTTATTCAGTCCGACCAGTCTTCCCGGCAGACCAGTCCGGCTCTGCCGCCCGCTCAGGAAGCCCCTGCTGTCTCCCGTGCGTTGACAGACATTGCGCCTCCAATTCCTCCTGCTCCGTCGATTGCGCCTGCGCCGGTGAGCACACCGCAACCGATGCAGGCCCAAGGAACAGGATTTTCACCTTCTGCGTTACCCGTCGCAACCGCCACGCCGGCTCCGGTTTCTTCTCCACGCGCTGTGGGGTTCTCGCCCTCGGCGCTGCCTGCCCCAGCCTCCTCGCAACGCCGTGATGGTGCAACTGCGGCATCGCCCTTTCCAACCCCGATTCCCTTGGCAGTGACGACTGCTCCGACCCCGCGGCCGACGCCAAGGCCCACCGCCCGGACGACAACTTCAACTTCCACAACGCGCCGATCGGATCCTGTGCAGGAGGCCGTATCTGGTGGAAATCTGAGCAGCATGATGAGCCGGGCACGTAGCAAACGTGACACGAAGCTGGCAACTCAGGTCGGATGGGCGCAGTTCCAGCGGAAGGACTATCCATCGGCGGCGATGTGGTTTGAGCAGGCGATCGGGTGGAATACTGACTTGGGAGAGGCTTACTACGGGCTTGCACTCACACGGTTCACCCAAGGCGAAATCTCTCAGGCAGAAGCAATTGCTGGATACCGGATCAATTCGTATCCGAAAATGAAGGCCCTCATGGGAGACATTCTTGTTAAGCGGGGAATGGACGATTACGAGGGGCGCCAATATGTCAAAGCGATTGGCGCGTTCAACAAGGCAGGAGAGTATCGGCGACTCAGCCGGAACGAGGAGGTGATTCGCGGATGGTCGTATTATTACGCGAAAGACTACGACTCGTCAGCCAATCTGTTCGAAGCTCTTTATCGGGCAAAGCCGGACCGCGCGAGTGCCGAGGGGCTTTACGCTTCTCTGTCACGCACCAAAAATTGGGAGCGTCTGGAGCAGGTGGCGGCAGAGATCCCGGGGCCCCTGGGCGAAATCTACATGACTTACGACACGGAAAACTATTACAAATCCGGTTTGTATCTCGCTGCGTACGATTCCAATGAAAGGGCGTTTCCTGCACTGGAAAATATTGATGCACCTTCGGTGGCGTTGGGATTGGAGTATAACCAGAAATCCGGCCAGTCTGGAGAGTCCAAGTTGCAGACCACTCGGTTACCGGTCCTTCAGGTCAAGCTCTATCCGGTGCCGAAAGTCCAAGTAACCGCCACTGTTGCACGGCTCAGCTTAAACTCTGGATCGCTGACCCGAAATGCCAACGTGGGAACGCCTCCCGATTTTCAGGAGCGTATTCGTCAGAATGAGGAATCGCTTGCAGCCGGAGGTCCTCCCGTGCAGATCGACGAAAAATATAGCAACAACCCGACTGTTAACCTAGACAACCTTTACGAGGGCAAGATCCGTCTCGAATACCAAGATTGGTTCTCACCATACGTGGAGCTTGGAACCACTCCGATCAACGGGCCTCTGAGTCCGAATATCATCGGCAAAGCCGGGCTCACGTATAAACATGCTTCTGGATACCTTAACGCCGAATTCTATTCCAATCCGATCCGGGAGACGATGCTGAGTTACGTGGGATTACAGGATCCGTATAGCAGCCGAAAATGGGGACGGGTGCAGGAAACCGGCGGAAGCCTATCGGTGTTTCAGGGCTTCATGAAAGACTACACGTTTTTTGCCAAAGCGTCGTATGGCGAGATCACCGGCGTGAACACGGCTAGTAATAACCACCTGTCGCTTTTCGCCTCGGTATCACGGTTGTTTCAGGCGGACGGATTTGAATATATTACCTTGGGACCCTCGCTCTCGTATGAGCGGTACGACAATAACCAGAATTTCTTCACCTACGGCAATGGTGGTTACTTCAGTCCCGAATACATCGTCCAAGGAATTATCGAAGCGCAGTTTCTCACGACCGAGGGTCTGCCGTGGTTGGCGCAGGGAAGTATCGGTGCTGGTGGGCAGCAGAACAAGCAAGGTGCCTCTCCATTTTTTCCGCTTAGCCCGGATGGACGTGAGTATCCTGGCACAGAATCAACGACGGGGATTTTCCTTACGAAAATCGAAGGCGCGTATTTAATTACTCCGGAGTTTATGGTCGGTGCCAAGTTGGGATATGCGGTGACTGCAGATTACAACGAAGGCTTTGCGTCGATCTATATGCGGTATTTCTTTGAGCCTCGTGCCGGGCTTTTC
Source organism: Chthoniobacterales bacterium (assembly GCA_041740065.1). GTDB lineage: Bacteria > Verrucomicrobiota > Verrucomicrobiia > Chthoniobacterales > JAATET01 > JBDNGG01. The sequence continues at coordinate 1,497 of JBGSMR010000380.1, read as the reverse complement.
CGCTCGGATCTTGGGTTCTCGTACTGGTAAAATGGATCGAGTCGGTAGGGGGCATCGTCCACTGTTTCCGACGATATTTTTTGATCGTGATGGCACGCTCATGGATGAGGTAGACTATTGCCGGCGACCGCAGGACGTGCGTGCGATTCCTGGTGTCGCAGATGCGTTGTCTGACCTGCGCGAGCGCGGATGGCTTGCGATACTCATCACTAATCAGAGTGGGATTGGGCGAGGGATTATTTCGCTTGAGGAATATCAGGCAGTACATGCTGAACTGCTGCGGCAGATCGGCAATCAGTTAGACGGAGTGTATTTTTGCCCCGATGCGCCTCCGACCAAATCAAAACGCCGAAAACCAGAGCCCGGGATGATTCTTGAAGCAATGGGAGATTTCGATATCGATAGGAAACAATCCTGGATGGTGGGTGATAAGCCAGCGGACATTCAATGCGGACGCTCAGCAGGTGTCCGAACGGTTCTAGTCAAGACCGGATACGGCGCGGGCTACCTTGGTCCCGAGCCGGATATTGTCGCAGACAATGTCATCTCCGCGATCCAGTTAATCCTCGATGCCACGCCTAGTATTGGCTGAGCCAGTCTCGCCGTCTTACATCTAGCTGATGCAAAAAATTGTAGCGATCATTCCCGCAAGATGGGCTTCCACGCGCTTTCCTGGGAAGCCATTGGTTGAAATCCTTGGAAAACCGCTCGTGCAGCACGTGTGGGAGCGTTGTTGCGAAGCCTCGGGCATTGACGCTGTGATTGTTGCCACGGATGACAAACGAATTGCTGAAGTTGCTACCGGATTTGGTGCCGAGGTTTCAATGACGAAGACCTCTCATGCGACGGGTACGGATCGGCTGGGCGAGGTGGCGTCGCGCCTGCGAGGGGTAAGTCACTTGATTAATGTCCAGGGAGATGAGCCGGCAATCGACCCCGAACTAATTTCCGACTTGGCGGTCACAATGCGCCGTGAGCCACGCTTACAGATGCTCACTGCCGGAGCGTGTTTTCCAGCAAAGGCGGATTTAGGAAACCCAAATCAGGTCAAGGTAATTACGGATTTGAATGGCAATGCGATCTATTTTTCACGCTACGCCATTCCTTACGTGCGTAACCTGCGCGATGCTGTTCCGCCTATGCAGCACCTCGGAATCTATGGTTACCGATTGAGTTTTCTTAAAAAATTCATTTCTTGGAAGCCGACCCCATTGGAATTGGCGGAGTCACTGGAGCAACTGCGGGCATTAGAGCACGGTATTGGTATTCGAGTGATTCGAGCCGCAAAACGTAGTGTGGGAGTGGATAGCCCAGAGGACATTGCAGAAGCGATTCGAGAACTCCGAGCGCTGACTCGGTCACGTCGACGATCAATGCCCTAAGTCAGAGCGTCGGCGGCAAATTTTGCCGCGCCGATAAGGGCCGCATTATCGTTTAGGATCACTTTGACTGGCATCGTCTCCATGAGCGGCTCCATTCGGCCTTTGGCATTAAATG
>JBGSMR010000286.1:0-3051 GCA_041740065.1 Chthoniobacterales bacterium | reverse complement strand
GATTTCTGCCTTCAGTCTTTCGCCGTCCCCAAGAAACTTTTCTGCGTCCTTTTCGACTTGCTGGGCACGTGTCTGGATCTCGCTCAACCGTTCGTAACTTGCGTGCGCCTCCCGCCCCAATGTCTGTAGGGCTCCATCAGCGTGTTGATCGATTTCTCGCGATATCGTCTGAAACCTCCCAATTTGGCGCTCGATCAGCCGCTCGACATCGTCAATCAACTCTCCGTCTAGCAATTTCCGAGTCTTCGCCTCAATGTCGTTAAATCTTTCTCCAAGGTCGGTCACACTCGCGTGCAACTCTGAGAACCGCACTTCCATTTTCGCAGTCGTCTCGGGAAGAACATTGTCCGTGAGATTTTTGGACCATGAGTCCAGCTCTTTGATTCGTTTGCTTGCTGCGCTCAGTTCCTTTCGGAGCGCTGAAGCAGATTTCTGCCCTTGCTCCAAGTCGCTTCTGAGTGCGTCAAGCTGTTCGAGAGCTTCACAATGATCGTCCCAAGTCGGAACCTGTCGTCCGTCGAAGATTCCAATCGTTAGTGGCATAAGTGCAACTCTCTCCTACGCTGTCGGCCTGAACCTTCGGGCAATCGAACCAAGGTTGCGCAGCGACTATTGATCGAGTTCATGAAGCATTGTTTTGCGGCTCAGTTATCCGACCATCAAGAACTTCATAAAAACCAGACACAAATCTCTGAAGTTCTTGTTCGTAAACATCGCATTGGTATCGATCATCTGTGTAAGCGTCGGCAAATTCTTGGCGGGAAACGTGGTGATGCGGAAGTGCGTGAAACCATCAGAGCGTATCGGGCTTTTCCACCGCAGCCTTATCGATACCTCCAATTCGCCAATATTCTTGCCGTCTTCTCCCGCTTCGTCCGAGCCATCGACCGTTCGCGCGTGGACGGATACAATATCACCTCCAAGATACGCCACACCAAAGTGATGCTTTCTCACCATCGCGACAAGTTCCGGGTCATCACTGTTCGCTAGACGCGCACCCCAATCGTCAGATAATTGTTTCGTCCAAGCGCGAACCGACGTATCACGACTCAAACCCCGCAGGATCGTGCTGCCGAATGAATCGAGCGCAGGAAGCTCCTGGACCACCAAATCGACCAACTCACTGACCTGTCGTATGAGACTTCCCTCATCACGGGGAATTTGGAAACCGCGTGTCACTGACTTGAATAGGTCGTTCATGGTTTATCAAGTTTGAATGTCTTGGGCTGGTCTATCTCTCGGTGGTGATTGCTGCTGGCCGGAGCCGATTTGCAAACCGCCCCACCACTGCGTGCCGGAGCAGTCCACACGAATCGAATAGGTGGGGACCACGCTCAAGAAGGTATCTTCGAATTTCTGGCGTCCGGCTACGAACCATCGCCATCTCCAGACGATCGTCGTCCGGGTAAAAATCGGTGTAGCTGCGCGCAATTCTCTTAAAATCTCGATGTTCTTTGTCCTGAGCTACCGCAGCCCAAGCGAGATTCACCACGAAAGTCCTGCACGGATTGATTCCGTGGTCCTGCATCCGGCAATGCATCGCCTCAAACACCTCGTGATTTTGCGCGGAGAGCGGATCAGCCGGTAGTGCAGACGCAGAATCGGCCATGCAGTTAAAAAGGAGGACGACAGGCATTCGCCGCTGCTGGAGACGAACCAGCAGATCGATTTCCGTTTCGGAGAAATCCCGCGCACACATCTTTACGAAAATTGCTATATCGGCTTTTTCGATGCCACGATTCAACTCAGCCGAGTGTTCGTCATTGGCGTTGTTGCCGGGCGAGTCCCAAGCAGAGACTGTCAGGCACGGCGATACTGCCTCGGCCAGGGTTTGGGTGGTCGGCTTCCATCCTACTCCGGTTACGAAGCTTGATTCCGGGAAAAGGAGTTTTCCCAGGGTTGACTTGCCGTGCTGAAATTCACCCGTGAGCAGGACATTTACCCGCTCCACTTCAGAATCTCTACTTACCGGAAACGGAATGCTTTTTGACATCGAACCACCACCGTCAGTTGCCACTTTCGGCAAACACAATCTGAAGTCCATTCTGGAAGGCTGTAAGTCGCTCACGGAGCGGTTGGATCCGAGACTCGCGAACATTACGCGCCTCGTCGGCGATCCGTTGACGCTCCGCGTCGGACTCTTGATACATGCGTTGGGCATCCCCCTTACGCTGCTCATACACTCGTCGTGGATGATCGATCACTGACTCCTGAAGATATCTGCGAATCTCGTCAACATGCCGCTCTGCCGCGAGAAGCGCTGAGTCTTCAAGATTGCCAATTACTTCATCAAAATTTTCGTCGAGAGCATTCTGGAGTTTTTCTTTATTCGTAATGACGTCCTTCAGCCACGGATACAGCGCTCCTAAAACCACCGGCAGCGCCAGCAAGGCTGCTGGCCCAACTGGAGCAGCTAGAATAACGACAACGACGAGCAATACCGCAATCCCAGCAAATGCACCCGCAGCGAACATTCCAGACGAGATCTTTGCCAGCTCTGCCTCCATCGCGCGTTCAAATGGTTGGGTTGCAAACGCACCAAAGTCAAAATCTGCTCCCTTGGCCACGAGTATGTTGTCGAGGACAGGCAGTTCCTCGCCCTCCCGCGTCGCATTCCAATCCGCCTCCACGTCACTGATCAAGCGTTCTACAGGAGCTGATATATTTGTCTTGTAGTGAATGTTTTTGCCCTTGCGGATTCCAGTGACCCACATCCTGATCATTTGAGCCATCCATAATTTGAAATACTCATCCGCTTTCTGGGCGAGGTCCCTCTGAAACGCTTCTTTGGTTAAGGCAATTTCTAAAAAAACATCTTTGGTGATCACCGGCAAAAGGTCTTCTGAAAGTTTATCGATAAATTCTTTTCTGCCAGCGGCGACATGATCGGCAAACGAGGTAGCTAAGGCCTGCGCGGCTCCGTTGCCCACATGCTTCAAATTCCGCTTGCTGCGCCCTTCGAAATCCTTCAGGAGCTTCTCGGCTCGTTGGAATTCCGCCTCCCGCTCTTTGGCGGCTTTAATCGCCGTTTGCTCGATGTCTCTGAGATTT
>JBGSMR010000285.1:0-2226 GCA_041740065.1 Chthoniobacterales bacterium | reverse complement strand
GTTCAGCTCAACAGGGCAAACCGTGAGCATTGCCCGCTTGGAACTGCCCTCGTCATCCAACTTGTCCGAGGCCGTCCGCAGGCCCACGCTTTCCATGGTAATAAAACCGGTGCGCGCAATCCTTATCCGATTCTTTGTATTGGCAACATGCGGAGATGAGTGAACACTATCGGCATGGAAAAAATCGTCCCTCTCATAAGCACCGGGTCCGTCGGCCCGCTTGGATTGCTCCACCTGCCCCGCGTGTGGCTCAAAGCCCTCTTGGGTGCCTCCGGGCAACTCGCCGATGGATATAAAGACATCGGCCCTGGCTATGACTTCATGGTCTTCGAGGGAATCGGCATCGACCCTGATAGGGCACGTGAGTTCATTCACAGCCAAAAACCCAGCTATCCCGAGTTTGAAAAATGGGTGATCGCCTACCCTGGGGTTAAATTGGACGCAGCCACGGTGGCCGCTGTCAACGCATCGATCAGCGGATACAACCATGAGGAATCGGTCCGTAAGTCGATCCTCGGTGCCTACGGGATTCCGGACGAGGGTAAAATCCTTGATGCCATCAATCTTAACAACCTCGACGACTGGGCCGAAATTCACACGGCTCTGACAAAAGCCTGACCTACCACAATAAGGGGAAAACGAACGCATCGTTCAAGCGCTGGACAAGCATCCCGCGCTGGATCGCTGCTGGGGTGGTCGCCGGCAGGACGGCGGCCTTTCCTGCAAGGTCACGAAACGACTCCGCATAAAATCGGGTGCTTAGGCGCTCGATCATGCGCGGAGCAATCTCATCCGGCTTAAGCGTGCCAGATTGGATGCGGTCCCGGATTTTCTGAAGTGGCCGATTCCATCTACGGCACGCCTGCCAGGAGTTTGCGGGGTCCTTGGAAAGAACGTCCATTTGGCCCTCCAGCGTCAACCGGCTGAACGCCACTGGCGCGCCATGCCGCCAGCCAAATATCCACGGTTCGCCGGCCTCCCGACGGGCCACGGGCGGCAGTTTCTCCACCCACGCCCGCCAGCGTTCGCGCTGGCGCATTTGTTCCGCGCCGATGTCAAGAAGATCCGGATGAATCCACACCTCATTGTAGGAATTGGAGAATTTCAATCCCAGCCGCCGCAGGTCAGGAAAGACATTCGGGAGGCTGCGTGCGATGATCGGCTTCCCCGCCACCGAGGCTTCTAAATAAGGCAGACCAAATCCCTCCTGGATGGACGTCACGAGCACTCCGGTGCTAGCGGCAACGAGATGACTAATATCCGGGGGATTTGAGCCCGCGTTGGCGAGGATGGCAAATTTACATCGCATCCGGTGCTCCGCGGCAAACTGTGACAATGCCTCGAAACCAGGGATCTCATCGGCGGAACTCGCTGCTGCGGTCGTCACCAGCCACCCGTGCGGGCACAACCAGCGGGTCAATAACATCGCTTCCGCGATATTCTTCCGACGCAAAAAACGTGCTGGGATAAGAAATACCGGCGCGTTGTCTCCGAGTTGATCGTGCAACCACGCGGCCGCAGCAACGATCGCATCCAAGTCCGGAGAGTGATCGAACTCCGCTGGATTTGGAAGCCAAGCCGATGGTCTGCGTGCATGCTTCGCAATCCCACGAAGGTCAAAACGATTGATCGTGGCGAAGGAGACTTTTGCACCCTTGGAAAAGATAACATCGGCTACGGCGTCGAGCGATTCGGCACCAGATAGGCCAAACTCCGGCCATCGGTTCCAACGGTTTTCAAACCAAAAATCGTGATGGTGGGAAACGAGCCGCACGTGGGGACGAGCGGCAGCGAGGGCCAGTTCCGACGCCAGAATTAAATTTCTCGCCAGCCCGAGATTATGCGCCCAAATCAGAGTTTCTTCGCCGCGGTTAACGACACTCGCAAACAACTGTCGGAGGCCGATCCGGGTTATTGCTGCAGAGTCTCGGGATTCAGAAAAATACCCGACGTTAGGGTCGGTAACGACATCCAGTTTGACGCCATGGACGCGCGCACGAAGCCGCGTTACCCAAGCACTATCCTCCGCCTCGCCGACCGTCAACGTTACGCGTTGCAGCGAGGTAAATGCAGCGACCACATCCGGCAGCGTGAGTTCAATGACGCGCCGAACACCGCCGGGCCGCAAGTGGTAGTGGACGACAACCAAATGGTGCGGGTGGATTTGCTGCGCGGCAGACATTCCGCAACATTGGGGAGAAAACGTCGCAAACGTTCAAGCATACA
>JBGSMR010000235.1:0-3569 GCA_041740065.1 Chthoniobacterales bacterium | reverse complement strand
GGTTTTGCGATCAGATCACGGATGATTTGGAGGTAATCGCGGATCAATGCTTGAAACATCGGATGCGCCCGCAAGGACAGTCGCAGGAGATCCTCGTTCAGTTGGTTCAGAATAAAACGTCCATTTTGGCTTCGGGCGATGCTTTCGAGCGCATACGGACCAGACATTGCTGCAACTTCCGGATTTTTGGGATCAGGAAGCGCCTTGATTTCGAGTATCTTGTCGAGGTTCTTCCCGGTCTCCCGGCTTCCCAAGAGGTCGGATCGATTGGATGCAGAGGCTTTGGCGATGGTTAGCAGCCATCGGCGGCCCAGGGCGCTTTTATCCTCGGACAGTGACGCAAAGAGCGGGGTGATGTCCTCCAATGTTGCCGGGTTGCGGCGCGGTGCGCTGATGTAAAGCTGGACACCATTCGGGCCGTCCGGCAATTCCATAAGCGCATCCAGTAATGCGGCGGACTGCGCACGATAGAGTGTGCGTGATGTGGAATCCAAGCTGCCGGGACGGAGGCGAAGAAAGTCTCGTAATTCCGGCGGAGACTCTGCTGCGAGCAGCGACCCGTAGGCCGCAGGTTTGGTTCCGGCATCTCGAATCCGCAGGCGTTCATGGAGCGCTTCAACAATCCAGTCCGGCGGATATTGAAATGCGCGCCCGGTCTTAATCGGAGTCTCGCGGTAGGCAATTTCAAGCAACAGCGCTCGGATCACCTCAACTTGAAATTCAGGGGTCTTGATAAATGCCGGATCAAAAACGTTTATCTGAATGCGCAAGGTATCACCCTCGCTTTCTAGAAATTCGATCGATGTTGGCTCGGGTCGCCTCTGGCGGGTGGGCCGCTCAGCCTCTAGATTCACAAGAATGGACATTTTCCATGAGTCCCGGATCTGCAATGACTGCATCACCGAGCGCTTTATGTCCTCCAACTCCCGCGCAACTTGCATCCGGGGAGCCGACTCTTTCGAGAATACCAGAAATTGCCGGCTTTCACTTACGGTGCGACCGACGGGTTCCTCCACCTCGGATTCTGCGGCAGTTAGAGTCGTGCATCCGAGAGCGAGAGCCGCTGCGAAATGCAGTAAGAATCCGGATCTTGAGAGTTTTCGATCCACGGCCAAGGCTATCTCAGATCAAATCCTACTGCCAGCGATTCCGGAGAGGTTTTGATTACCGTCGCAGTGCTCAAGATAGCCAGCGCTTCAGCAAACGGCAGGGGAAGTTGCTTGATCGCAGAATCAACCATAACCACAAGTTTTCCCGGAATCGGAAGTCGCCCAATCGATCCACCCTTCACCGCAAGCGTGTATCCCGATGACGTCTTTTCCGGAGCGATTACCACTCGTGAGACTATTTCCAATCCGAACAAGCTGCGTTCGATAATGATCGCGGTGGCGTCGTTGCTTCCCTGGATGTAGCAGCGTTTGATCTCAATCGGCAGCAACTGCATCCCGCCTACGGTTGCGTTTTTCATCGTATCAGCCAACGCTCCATTGACGAGCGACCACGGAATTTCCGTTATCGCACCTGGCGCACTATTGCTCCGGGCACTGGAAAGTGCAGTCACTAGCGTCCCCTGCGATGCGCTATCCGTCGTCTCGGGTGCTGGCGGCAGCTCCGGACGTTGGAGCATCAATACGACGGCTGTGATTAAGCCACCAACGATCGTCAACCGGATCAATGCCGCCAAGACGCTTCCAAATCTCAGGCTCTGATTTTCTGTGGTGTGCATTATAATTTGGGATCAGGGGAAGTGGGTATCACGCTGCGGGTTTTTTTGGCTTCTTGTCCGTGGTTGACGGTTTAGATTCCGCGGGTTTGCTCTCGGATTTCTTTTCTGTGGTTGAAGCGGATTCTGATTTGGCGGATTGTTTATATCCTTCGCTGCGGTAATCCGTGATGTAGAATCCAGATCCTTTGAAGATTAATCCGGCCCCGGCTCCGAGGAGTCGCTTCACGTCGCCCTTGCCCCATTTTTTCATTCTGCACTGGCTCTCCGGGCAGGTTTTGAAGGCGTCGTCCTTCATGGATTGGAAAATCTCAAATTGCTTCCGGCACTTGGAACAGGCGTATTCGTAGGTAGGCATAAATTTTGTCGAAACTCCTGCATACCAGATTCCCGAGGGACCGCAACCCTGTCTGACCCCTGAGCTCAGAATGAATTCGCGCGAACGCTTGACGGATCGGTCTGGCAAACGGATAAGTTTCTTCGCAGATGATAGCACATTTCCTCCTTCGATCCGGCACCCCAGGCTTGGTGGGTATTGTGCTGTTGACGTTTAGCTTCGTTGCTGGATGCTCAACCACTCAGTCGCCACTGTCGACGACTGCTGGTCCCGGTGACCGCTACGCGACCCAATATATCGGAGCAAATGGTGGTGTGGTTTCGCGGCCGTCGTCGTTGGATGCTGCCAAACTTGCCGAGGAACAATCGTGGTGGGACGGCGACGGCGTCAGTGGAGCCCCGTCGATCGAGATCAACTTAAGTTCGCAGCAAGCCAAATTTTTCAAAGGTGGTAAGCTTGTGGGGGTTTCTCCGGTTTCCACGGGACGCGAGGGGTATCAAACACCCGCTGGGAGTTTTCAAGTCATTCAGAAAAATAAAAACCACCGGTCGAATTTATATGGAAACTTCGTCGATGGCGCTGGCAATATCTTAGTCGCCAACGTCGGTATTCGCAAAGACCCGATGCCACCGGGCGGGAGATTTCATGGAGCGGAAATGCCGTATTTCATGCGGATTCACGGCGCGGTCGGGATGCACGCTGGATTTTTGCCGGGATTTGCAGACTCCCACGGCTGCATCCGCCTTCCCGAGCGCATGGCGGAAATCTACTTTGCAAATGCATCCCACGGCACCCCTGTGCGCGTCGTTTATTAGGATATCCCGGAAACTGTCAGAACCTGCTGCGGGTGGGCAGTCGCGACTCGGCTCGCTGGAGCAACCGGGCGGGGAGCTTCGGCTGAACACCGGATGCCTGATTCGGGTGGCTGTTCAGCGCGGTGCGCGCTGCTGATTGAAATTCTGACCACCGAGTGGCATTGGGATCCGGAGCGTGAACGACATGCCGGAGCAGACTCAGCCATTCGAGAATGGCACGCTCAACATCACCATTACGGATCTCCCGCGTCACATTCTGAATGCCCGTCATCCCGTGGGATCGAAATCGCTCGATGGCTTCGGCGGTTCCTTCGCCATAACCGGGACATAACCCAGCGACGAGATACCCGTCGTAATCAATATGTCCGAGCGCCGATCTTGAGGCGAACGCAAGCCGATCACTTGCACCTCCCGCAAATTCCTGAAATCGGTGGCCGCCGCGGATATTCGCAAGATGCAGCACCAAATCTGCGATTTCGTAGCGCGAGTCCTCCAACGCCGCAGCGATCATCAGACCCTCTCCGCCTTGAAATCGGCTGAAAATTCGCCCTCTGGCAGTAGGCACGCCAGCCTCATCCACCAATCCCAATTTCCGCCAAGCGTGTGAAGCAGAGCCTATTCGCGGTTGAATGCAATCGTTGCCGGTTGCGCGATAACAGGTCTCGCGCAGGATCAGCGCTCGTCTTTTTGGTGG
>JBGSMR010000136.1:0-2911 GCA_041740065.1 Chthoniobacterales bacterium | reverse complement strand
GATCTTCGAGGATTTTCAACGATGTCGGAGCGACTTCCTGAGGATCAGGTGGCGCGCACGCTCGGAGAGTGGTTTCGTCACGCCGGCAATCTGATTCAGCAGAGCGGTGGGACGATTGATAAGTTTATAGGCGATGCGATTTTGGCCTATTGGGCGCGGGCGAATGGAGGACCGTGCGAAGCAGCAACCGCGCTATCTACCGCGCGTACGTTGATGGTGCAGGCAGCAGGACAGACTTGGCCGGTGATTGAAAAGGTGCCCCTCAGAGTTGCCATCGCAATGCATCATGGATCGGTTACCGCAGGGAATATTGGGCTCGTTGCGCAACGCGACGCGACAATTATCGGCGACGCTGTCAATACGGTGTTTCGAATGGAGTCGATAATGAAACCGCTGGGACAGCGCCTTGTATGGTCTGCGGATTTCCAGAAGCAACTGGGTTCGGAAGAATCTGATGCCTTTGATTTGGGCGAGCACCAACTCAAAGGCAAAAACCAACTTGTGCGGATGTTTGGCATCGACGCAAATCAGCCGCGAGTTTAATGGCTGGCGTCTTTGGTTTTACCGTGAATTGGAAAAGCGACTGAAGGAATGAAAATTCTGATGATGGTGCGAGCAATGGCTTCGAATCTTCGGATGCGGCGGAAGCTGATGTTCGGTATTCTCGTGGGGGCGTTGATTATGGTTTTTGTCGGCACCTTTTTAATTTGGGACTTCTTTGTTGATCATCCGCTGTTTTTCGCCATCTATTGGTTGGCGTGTGGGTGGTTAGTTATCACAGCGGTTCTGCTATCTATTTACGATATGGTGCAGGTGCTTCACTCTGCGCGTGCGGCCAAAGTTACTGAGAAGAAACGAATATTTAACGACCTTCCTTGAACCATGTTTAAAACTCGGGACGAAATGGAGAACGACGAGGCGCTTGCTCTCGGAGTGTATGCAGTGAAGGCGGGAGCATCGCTGGGAAGGAAGGCTAAGGAAACTGAGCATCCGTACCGAACGACGTTCCAGCGCGACCGGGCGAGAATTATTCACTCCGCTGCATTCCGGCGTTTAGATGGCAAGACACAGGTGTTTCTCAATGGGTCCGGAGACCATTATCGCACCCGTCTAACTCATACTATTGAAGTCGCGTCCATCGCCCGGACAATGGCTCGTGCCTTGTCGCTGAATGAGGACCTTGCCGAGGCGATTGCCCTCGCGCACGACCTAGGGCATTCTCCGTTCGGCCATTCCGGAGAAGAGACGTTGGATCGGCTAATGAAAGGCCATGGAGGGTTCGACCATAACGATCAAAGCCTGCGTGTGGTCTCGATGTTGGAGGAGAAATATCCCCGCTTCGCGGGATTAAATCTTTCCTTCGAGGTCATCGAAGGGCTCAAAAAACATGATAGCTCCTATACCCGGCCGGATGGCTCCGTGTATCGCTCTCCGTCCCTAGAGGCGCAGGTTGCGGACTTTGCGGACGAGATCACGTATTCCAGTCATGATCTTGATGATGGATTGGATGCGGGGTTGCTCGATGTCAGTGCTTTGGAGGCGCTGCCCATTTGGGCGGAGGCGCGCACCTTGGCAGAACCGGAATTTCGAAATTTCAAGCCGCGCGAACAGCGTGGGTATATTATACGATGCATTGTTAACCGAGAAGTCGAAGACGTCGTGGTGAACAGCGCTCGCGCGATTCAGAAGGCTGGCGTGGCCAGTGTCGATGCCGTCCGTGAGCAGCCAAAAAACCTGATCGGGTTCAGCACGGACCTGCGTCGGCAGAATGCGGTGCTCCGGAAGTTTCTTTTCAAGAACTTATATTTTAATCCCAAAGTCGCAGACGCAAACCGCCGGGGTTGTAGACTTCTGGAGTCCTTTTTAAACCGACTCATTGAGTCACCGTCGCTGCTGGGCCGCAAGGCTGCCCGCAGGATCAAATCGGAAGGATTACACCGCACGGTTTGTGACTATTTGTCGGGAATGACGGACCGATATTGTTTCGAGCAGTATAAGGAACTGTTTGGCGGGTTGGACGAGATGGCGGATGATTTGGCTTGATGCAGCGCGCAAGGCGGCGTTGCCTTGCTAGCTCCGATGGTAAATCCACCTCTCAGTTTGTTTCTGGCGCTGCGTTATCTTAAGCCTAAGCGTACATTTGTATCGATCATCACGTTGATTTCTATCCTTGGCGTCACGCTTGGAATCACGGTGTTGATTTTGGTGATTTCGGTGATGACGGGATTTGAACGGGAGTTGCAGCGCAAAGTGATCGGTTTTGATGCGCATGTCATGGTGACGTCTGGCGGCGTGCTGCGGGGATGGGAAGATCTGACTAAAAAGATTGAGGCGGTCGACGACATCGTTGCGGTGGCGCCATTTATGCAAGGTCCCATCTTGGCGGAATTCATGAACCGTCGCTTAGCGCCCAAGATCCGGGGCATTGATCCGGAGTTGGAGAACAAAATCAGCGATATTAACCAATTTATAATTAGTGGCGCGCTAGACCTCGACGGTGAAAAGTGTGTGGTGGGTTCTGAACTGGCGCGGAGTCTCGGGCTCGGGGTGGGGGACGAACTGACGCTCTATTCGCCAGAATCGATTGATGCGGTGATGGCCGAATTGGAACGGATTCAGAACTCTGGTGCTGCGGCCGATAGCAACGAGATGGAAGAAATCCGTCAGATGATCCTACCGACGCAACTCATCGTGACGGGGATTTTTGAAAGCGGTCGCTACCTTTACGACAGCGAATTTATCCTCGTCCCTCTATACATTGGTCAGGAGTTATACGGCTTGGAAGGGGATATTCATGGGTTGGCCGTGCGCACGACGGATCCCTTCCAGTCGAATGTTATCAAACGCAATATCATGGACGCAATTGGTCCCGAGTATCTCGCCCTGACGTGGGTGGACACGAATAAGCAGC
>JBGSMR010000111.1:0-3798 GCA_041740065.1 Chthoniobacterales bacterium | reverse complement strand
GTCTACACAATCACTCGGAAGTTTTGTTCAGGCATCCTATCGCGGAAACCTCGTCTATATTGGCGTTCCTGTGCTTGCTTACGCCTTCACTTTGTACCCGGAAGCAGAACGCAGCGGACACATCGCCACCGCGCTACTAGCCATGGCACCCACCACTGCGCTCTATAATGTGCTCGCGGTCATCGCGCTGCAATCGGGCCAGAAAGGCTCCGCTGGTATTGGCACTATGCGCTTGATCGCAATCACATTGATTCGGAACCCTTTGATTATTGCATGTGTGGGAGGCATCCTCTTTGCCGTTTTCGGAATTCCCCTGCCGCGCTTCGTCGAACGTTCCTTGCAGGCACTTGGCTCCGCCGCCGTGCCTCTATCGTTGCTCTGCATTGGTGGCGCGCTCGCTTCGATGTCTCTCGTGGGAAATGGAACCATCATCACGCTCGCCTCCTTGGTCAAGGTGGGCATCAGCCCTCTGGTTGCGTGGGCGATTGGCTCAGCATTGGGCCTCAGCCCTGTGGAGATGCAAATTGCCATCGTCCTTGCAGCCGCTCCCACTGCGGCCGCGGCATTCATCATGGCCCGTCAGATGCGCGGAGATGTTCCATTCACCTCCGGCGCCATTGCACTCAGCACGATCCTATCTGCCGCATCGCTATCAGTAGTTCTGTGGCTCACGAGTCCGCGGTGAGCCAATTAAAACAACTCGTGCCCGAGCACGCTCATACAATAGATCGCAGCGGTCTCGGTTCGCAAAATAATTGGTCCCAGCGTGATCGGACGACACCCAAAGCTCCTGGCGAGCGAGATCTCGGCGGGCGTGAAATCCCCCTCGGGTCCCACAAGCACCGTGACGTCGCTCGGAAGCTCGGCACCAGATTCCACCGTCTCAGCAAGCATGGTCTTAATGGGCAAAGATCCCGCTTGAAGCGAGGCAATCAATCGCAGGCCAGCAGGTGCAGACTGCTCAAAAAATGTCTTCGGTGACACCGGGGTGTGTACGATTGGCAAATAGTTCTGCCCACATTGTTTGCATGCTTCTAGCGCGACAGTCTGCCACTTCGCCTGTTTGTCACGCAATTCTGCGTCGCTGAGCTGGACGACGGTCCGCTCCGAGAGAAGCGGATAAATGGCGGACGCCCCGAGTTCCACTGCCTTCTGCACAATGAGGTCCATGTTTTTTCCTTTTGGCACTGCTTGCGCGAGAGCTAAGCGGCACCGAACCGGCTGGGATCGCCCTCGATGCAGGACCTTCAAATCAGCGGTTCCCTTGGTGGCGGATTCGATTACCGCGGTGGCCTCATTTCCATGACCGTCAAAAACGACAATTTTGTCTCCCGGCTGATGACGAAGAACCTGCAAACAATGGTGTGCCTCGTCGCCTGCCAAAACGGGTGAATTATCCAGCAAGAGATCGGGAGATATAAAAAATCGATGCATTCCGCACGTTATCATTCCCCCGGAACGATCTGGCAAGCCTGCGGTCGAAAACCCCGTCACGGCGCGGGCATAAATTGGAACGCGCTGATTTGCTTGGACACGGAGAGCGGGTTGACTATCCTGCTGCGCTCGACATGGCTTGATGTCTCATCGCTGCCATGCGATAGCAATCAAACCATTTATGTCACCTGGACTTACATTCGCCTTTGGCCTTCTGATGCTCGTGCTTTTCGGCTGGTACTTCGCCACCGAGATTTCTGCCCGCAAACGTTGGCTCGGACTCGTTCTTACACTTTTGCTTGTTGCATTTTGCATCGAGGAAGTCACCCCTGTTAAAGATCGCATCCGCCTCGGATTAGACTTACAGGGAGGCACCTCGTTTCTCCTTCGCATCGTCCGCGAAAACCCCGACGACGTAATCAGCCGCGACCTTGTAGATCGCGCGGTGGAAGTCATTCGCAAGCGCGTGGATACCTATGGCGTCAGCGAACCTGATATCGCACCCCAAGGCGAGGATCGGATTCTTGTGCAAATTCCCGGGCTTGATTCGGACGGAATGAAGGCGACCCGCGAACAATTGCAGCGCGTAGCGAAACTGGAGTTCTCGATTGTCCAACCGAACTCAGACGCCTTACTCGCGGAGATTGAAGCCGGTCGCGCCATCATGCCTCCTGGGTTTGTCGTCAAAACAATGACTGATACCATCGAGGGCAAAGAACTCACAACCCCGCTTCTCATGCGCCGCAATGCGGACATGAGCGGCGAATATGTCAGTCGTGCTTACGCGTATTACGACCAGTCTGGATGGGGCGTCTCGCTCGAATTTAATCCGGAAGGTGCGAAATTATTCGATCAAATTGCGGCGGCGAATAAGGGCAATCAGATGGCAATTCTTCTCGACGGAGAGGTCCTCTCCGCTCCCACCTTGCAGACCGACCGCTTCGGCGGGCGGGCGCAGATCAGCGGAAGGTTCAGCGAGAGGGAGGCACGCGACCTCGCAAGCGCACTGGAAAATCCGCTGCGCTACCCCGTTCAGATTGAGGAAATTCGCAGCGTCTCACCCACACTTGGCGCGGACTCCATACGCAGTGGATTGATGGCGGGCCTCACCGGGCTGGCATTCGTGGTTGTGTTTGTTGTCGTGTACTATCACATGGTCGGGCTCATCGCCCTCGTTGGGCTTGCAGTCAATATCATCCTTTTGTTCGGAATGATGGCCATGTTCAACTTCGTCCTCACACTGCCAGGCATCGCAGGTATTATCCTGACAATCGGTATGGCCGTGGATGCCAACGTCCTGATTTACGAGCGACTTCGTGAGGAACTGGCGGCAGGAAAGTCAGTCGCTTCCGCAATCAATGGAGCGTATGACAAAGCGTTTAGCGCGATCTTCGATGCCAACCTGACCACGCTGATCACGTCCGTAATTCTTTTTTTGCTGGCGACTGGATCAGTCAAGGGGTTCGCAGTCACGCTGACCCTCGGTATCATCGCTTCGATGTTCTCAGCGCTGCTCGTGACCCGGACGGCCTTCCGCTGGATGGTTGAAAAGGGTGGGCTCAAGCGCGTCACGATGCTCGATATTACTCCGACGAAGCGTTTCAATTTTCTCGGGAAAAGCCGACTGGCATTCCTCACGTCAGTGACTCTTATCGTCGCATCGATCGGGATTTTTGCCTTCAACGGACAGAATAATTTCGGCATCGATTTCCGTGGAGGCGATCTCATGGCTGTCAGTTCCACGGCTCCTGTGACCGTCAGCGATGCGCGTGAAAGTGCAGACCGCGCGGGACTTGGTTCAAGCACCGTAATCCAGCTCGAACGTGAGGGAACCACTGAGTTGCTCACATTCCGGAGTCCGGAAGGCACCAGTGGAAAGATCCTTGAACAATTGAAGATGGATTTTCCAGATCGAGGCATTGTAGCCCAATCGGATGACACCGTTGGCGCCCGAATAGGGACTGAGTTTGCGAAGCGCGCTTTATGGGCACTCGGGCTCGGCATGGTCGGAATCTTGATTTACGTTACGATCCGATTCGAGTTCGCATTCGCCCTCGGTGCGGTCGTCGCCGTATTGCACGATGTAATTCTCACGCTTGGCCTCTTCTCGCTCATTGGCGGTGAGCTCTCTCTCGTCATGGTTGGTGCCGTGCTGACCATTGCGGGATATTCTATCAACGATACCATCGTTGTGTTTGACCGAATCCGCGATGCGCTGAAATCGGGTTCCTCTGGATCAGTGCGTGAGCTGATGAATACCGCGATCAACGAAACCCTTAGTCGAACTATTCTCACCGGCGGAACAACAATACTATCCGTAGCTGCGTTGTATTTCTTCGGCGGTGCAGTGTTGCAGGACTTTGC
>JBGSMR010000098.1:0-2246 GCA_041740065.1 Chthoniobacterales bacterium | reverse complement strand
TCTAGTGAGAACACTCTGATGACGGGAGACTCCAGCCTGACCCGGAACCCGGTGGCACGAGAGAAGACCCCGGATTTACTAGAACCTGCTTTCGGAAATATAATCTATTTATTACACTGCCGTCCCACAGGAGCACGATGGAGGGGCCCGCTCAAGCAATGAAGCGGATCGGAAGCCGGAGTTGAGGAAAGCGCTTTAAGAATTTCTACATGATGGAGGGGAATTTGGCCTAATGACGGCGGTGCTGTCCCACGGGTTAGCGTCGGAAAGTCGGGAAATATGCGGTTTCCGGGGTCGCCAGGGCACGGAAGCTGCCGCCTGCTGTCCCACAGGTTTTCAAAAGTTCAGCTAAGTCCAGGCGCTGCCAAAGCGCGGAGCGAATCAGGGTGAAGATCCGGGTGAAGCTGCCGGCCCAGCCCGAAATCCAGGCATGGAAGCGCAGCAGCAGATAGCAGAGCAAGGCGCTCCAAACCTGCCAGCGCACGGCATTGGCGCTGTGGCCCAGAAAGTCGGCCAGCTTGAGGGTCTGTTTGATTTGTTTGAAGAAGACCTCGATGGACCAGCGGGCTCGATAAAGATCGGCCACGCTGCGAGGGCTCCAATCCAGATTGTTGGTGAGAAACTCCATCTCGCGCTCGACCCCATCGACTTCGATGAGCGCGCGCACCCGGCGCATCCGTTCGGGATACTTGCCCTCGAAGGCTCCTTTGGCCGAGAGCACGACCTCTTCGTCGGCGAGGATCTTCGGGTCGGTGATTTTGCGACGTTTGACCACTTTGAAGCGATGGCTCGTTTTGGTGCGCGATACCCAGAAAACTCCCCGCAGAAAGAGATCGAAGAGATGGTCGAAATCCACGTAGGCCTTGTCAAAGAGGACGATCTCTCCGGCCTGCACGCCGGCGCAAACCTCGCGTGCTCGCTTGGCGTCATTGTGCCGGGCGGTGTCGATGAGGACAAACCGGGGCAGGAAACTCTGCAGATCAAGCCGCAGATGGCACTTGGCCGCCGCTTTCCGGCGACGGTGCTTGGCCCAATCCATGCATTTGGCAATCAACTCGATGGTCGTCGAATCTACAATATGAATGGTTCGGCGGAATCGATGGGTGACGCCACGCCCTCGACGTCCGTGGGCAAATCCCGGAGAAAGCGATTGAAGATGCGCGAGAACCTCCCAAAAGAGCTTCTCGGCCAGTTCCGCTTTACGCTTCTTGCCCGCATGGGAGAGTCCGTTGCGGCTCGGCGGTCTCGCTCCACGAAGCGCCGACAAGGGGCCGCTATGAAGCCGCAGGGCATCGCAAACATCGTTCAAACCAATGGCGTGCGTCAACTGGGCGTAAAGCATCGTGACCACATGACTCCATGCTGAATAACTCCGGCAGACTTTATCCACCCCGGTCTCTCGGGCCAGCTTCGGCACAAGATGAGACGGAATGAGATTGCAGAGTTGCCGCAATACCGTGAACCTCGATGCCGATGGACGGGCGTGTTTTGTTTTATTCATAACCTGCCAAATGGCAGGATCAAAGCTCCCCGTCCATCATCCTTCCGCTTCTTTCCGCTTTCCTGTGGGATGCCTGTGATTAAAATGACATTTGAGTTTTGTGCGAAGAGTTTAGTTGATCGCGCAGCCAGTCGCGTCCAATGAGGGAGAGAACGGCACCTGGATCATCCCAATATCGTTCCAAGGCAGGCCAAGTCGCCCGGCGTAGTTCGGTGATGGTGGCAAAGACTCGATTGCCGAGTTCTTCTTTAATGAGGTCCCAGAGCTGCTCGCAGGGATTTAATTCCGGGCAGTAAGGCGGGAGATTAATCAGGCGAACTCGATCGGGTAGACGAGCATCACCGTCTTTGAGATGGAACCCCGCCTGATCGCGGATCACGACGTGGATGGCCTCGGTGTCGCTGGCGGCAAGGTTCTCGAGATAGACCCGCTCCCATTGTTGCTTGACCGAGGGAAATTGGCAGAAGTGGGCTTGGCCACTAGGGAGATCGAGCGATCCGTAGAGGTAGTCCCATTGGCATTTGATCTGTCGAGTCACGACGAGACGTTGACCTTTCAATGCCCAGAGCCGCCGCATTTCTGTGTGCAGGCCAAAGCGGGCTTCGTCGCTCATCCAGAGCTTGACCCGGCTGCCAGAAGGAAGTTCCAAGGCGAGAAGTTTTTCCGCAAGCTCTTCACGGAACTTGGCTTGCTCCGCGCGGTCCTTTTTGGAGGGGCTGGGTCGCGGCACCAACAGCACTCCTCC
>JBGSMR010000059.1:0-3420 GCA_041740065.1 Chthoniobacterales bacterium | reverse complement strand
GCTACGACGAGGGCAAGCGCTGCGCAGAAACCCTCTTTTTTGATTATCATCGCGAGAACGGCGTGGACATTCGCGTCATCCGGATTTTCAACACCTACGGCCCGCGCATGCTTCCGGACGACGGGCGCGTTGTTTCCAATTTCATTGTGCAGGCGCTCAGAGGTGAAGATCTCACCGTCTACGGTGACGGCACACAGACGCGGTCATTTTGTTTTGTGGATGACCTGATCGAGGGATTCATCCGATTCATGAATCAAGAGGAAATCGTCGGCCCAATGAACCTGGGTAATCCCGGTGAATTCACGATGCTGGAACTCGCCGAGAAAGTAATCACCCAAGTCGGTGGAAAATCGAAAATCGTCCACCGCGACCTCCCTGCCGATGACCCTAAACAGCGGCGTCCTGACATCTCACTGGCGAAGCGGGTACTCAACTGGGAGCCGCAGGTACCCTTGGATTCGGGCTTGGAAAAAACCATCGCTTACTTCCGGAAATCAATTAGCGCGTGATCTGATGGCAAGATCCATCTCCGAAATTCGCACGGCAACACTCGCCGGGTCTGAGTCTGCTGAAATCCACGTACAGATCGAAGAGCTCCGCAAAAAAGAAGGCAGCAATGGCAAGCCGTTTTGGGAGCTAAAAATGCGGGACGGATCGGATGCGCTCACGCTGCGCGTCTGGATGGACACGCCTAATTTCCGGATTTGCGAAACACTGGCCACCGGCGAATGCCTTGCGATCACTGGCGAGTTCTATCAGAACGGCGCTTATGGGATGGATTCCAAGCGCTGGGAAATCCGTCGCCTGCAACCCGGTGAGCGAGAGATTCTTTTTGCGGGGTCCAGCGCAGAGCGAGCGGCGATTGATGCTGATTATAAATTTCTGGAAGAAACTGCCGCTCAGCTCGCAGATCCTCGATTGCATGCGCTGGCATCCCGATTTTTGGAAGTGCACGGCGTGCGGTTTCAGCGCGCAGCGGCAGCCCGCATGAACCACCACGCACGCCGAGGCGGGTTGGCAAACCACACCGCGCAAATGATGCGTTCGGGTCTTGCCCTTGCACGCGTGTATCCGCAACTCAATCGCGATCTCCTCGCCACAGGCATTCTCTTTCACGACATCGGCAAACTTTGGGAAACTTGTCCACCAGAGCAAGGATTTAGCATCGGCCACGACGTGCATGGGGAGCTGATGGGGCATATTTCGATCGGCGTCGAAGTCATCAATGCCATTTGGCGGGAGTTGCCAAAAGACGATTGGCAGGAACTCAACCCCTCATCGGAGTCGGTCCGACTTCACCTGATTCACCTGATCCTTTCGCATCATGGCGAACTTGAATACGGATCACCCATCGCACCCAAAACTCCCGAAGCAATTGCCTTACACTTTATCGACAACTTGGACGCACGATTGGAGATGCTCTTTTGCGGATATTCCACCGCGCCTGAAGTAGCTCCCGGGATTCATGACCGCATCCGACCGCTGAATATCAACCCGGTGGCACCACTTGCCTCCTTCAACGCACCCGAGAACCGGTTGCCTTGATCTGTCGACGGAACTCCCGTGGGCTGAGCCCGGTCCATCGTTTGAAGGCCGCAGAAAACCGCTCCGGCTCCGGGTAGCCGCAGAGCATACCGACCCGCTCCACGCTGAGTTCTTCGGATATTAACAGGCGCTCCGCTTCCCGACGTCGGATGCCTGCGATGAGCCCGCCCGGGGAGAGCCCATGCTCCTCCCGGGTCGCAATTTCCAACGCTCGCCGCGACATCCCGGCTGCGCGGGAGAGATCGTCGACTTGAATTGCCTCCGCAAAATGCGCTTCTGCAAACGCGACGGCACGACTCACACCCAGCGGCAAGCGCAGACTGCTTTCCCGCTCAATCAGACGCGCTGGAAAAAAGACGTCGAGAGGTCTTCGCAGGCGAGGATCGGCAAGCATCTTCGCCATCAAATCCGCAGCTGCACGACCGATGGCACGGTTTGGTAATTCATAACTGGAGATGCGAATCCCTGCAAAAATCGACTCCATTCGTTGATTTCCAATCCCGATAATCGCAACGTCATCCGGCACTCTCCAATCTAAATTCCTTGCGGCCATGATCACCATGCGCGCCAGTCGGTCAGAAGCGGTAACCACGCCACACGGCCGTGTCATGGCCGCAAGCCATGTCTGCAATAGAGGCAATGTCGCGACCGTGGTCTCGCGGATGGTGACACCGACGAGCCCAGGATGCGAGTTGGCACCGAGCCGAATCTGTTGGCTGGCATCTTGTCCAGTGATGCCCACAAGTCCAATTTCACAAGATGCATTGCGCAGGAGAGCATCGACGGAATCGCGACCCATTTGATGAAAATCTGCTCCGATATTTGCACTCGCTGATAGCCGGGACCCTTGGGCGAGCTGCACGATTCGAACACCCCGAGCGCGAAGGTCGTCCACCCACGCGTCACTCACAAAATCCCCAATAGCGCCCGCCAATTCCCCGGTTTCAGCAAGCCGCCTCAACGGAGTTTCGTAGCCCCCAGAAAGCACCACCACATCCCAAGAACCCGCCCGGGTGCGTATGCCTTCAAGCATTTCAAATTCAAGCTCCGACGGACTCGCCATGGCCACCGCAATCAATGGTTTTTGCTGATGGCGGCGCAAATTCTCATTAACTGAAAAACCAGCTTCCGAACAGGAATCCACCGACATACGCATATTCATAACTTTTATTTACGCAACTACGCAAGGACATCGCACTCGAAAAATGTCATTTTGAGTTTAATGAAACGCGCACTTATCACAGGTATCACAGGTCAGGACGGATCTTATCTCGCAGAACTCCTCTTGGAAAAAGGCTATGAAGTTCACGGAGTGATCCGGCGGGCATCGACATTCAATACATCCCGCATCGATCACCTTTACAATGACCCGCACGTTCATGGCACAAGGTTATTTTTGCATTACGGAGACTTGGCGGATTCCGTGCAGATGGTGAAGCTGCTCTATTCATTGAAGCCCGACGAGATCTACAACTTGGGAGCACAGAGCCATGTGCGCGTGTCATTCGACGTGCCAGAATACACGAGCGATGTGGACGGGCTGGGAGCAGTCCGAATCCTCGAAGCGATTCGTGAGGCGGGGTTGGTAAAAAAATGCCGTTACTATCAGGCTTCATCTTCAGAAATGTTCGGCAAGGTGCAGGAAGTACCACAGACGGAGACGACCCCATTCTGGCCCCGCTCGCCCTACGGCTGCGCGAAAGTTTATGCCTATTGGCTTACGGTGAACTACCGGGAGTCCTACAATTTGCACGCGTCCAACGGGATTTTATTCAACCACGAAAGCCCGCGCCGTGGGGAAACATTTGTGACCCGGAAGATCACGCGTGCTGCAACCCGGATTAAATTGGGGCTTCAGGACTCGCTCTACCTCGG
>JBGSMR010000018.1:0-3994 GCA_041740065.1 Chthoniobacterales bacterium | reverse complement strand
CCGGTGGGTTGCTCGCTCGCGGCGTCGACGTCCGACAAGCGCAGTGGGCAGTTTTCCGGTTACGTGACCGGTCGCACTCTGGAGTGGCATGCCGCCTGGAAAAATCTCCTGCCGCTCGTCACTTCGGGGAAAAGCTATCGTCTCACGACTTGGGTGAAGCCCGACGCTGGCAATGATGTGACGTTTCAGCTCTTGATCAAGCAAACGGATGGTGGAGTCGATACATACACTGTGCTCCAGCAAGTGGTCTGCCCAGCGGGACAGTGGACGGAGCTCTCCGGCGGGTTCAAATTCACGAACCCCGGCAACACCACGGACCTTAATGTGTATCTTTATAGCTTGGGCGATTCAACGCGAAGCTATCGGATCGACGACGCAGAATTGAGACCAGACGAGTTGACCGTCGATCTTGCCGCGACGGGCGCGCCGGTAACGCAGAAGGCCACTGGCTTTCTGCATGGGTTGGGCGACACAGTGCCCTCCACCTCACACTACGAGTCGTTGAAGCCGCGCATCCAGCGCTTTCCGGCATTCCTCGCAAATCCGAATCTCCTCGGTGCCCCCACCGGTTTTGGGTCCGCCGCCTACATGAATCGGCTGAAGAATGTTGGAGCCACGCAACAGGTCTTGATTTCTGACGAATACATGTGGTTCGGCTACCACAATTCCTGGGGGTGGCCCGGTGATCCTGCGAGTGCCGGCAAGACGCCGTATCAGGTCTTGGATGAGCGGATCAATCCGCTCCTTGACTACGCCCTGGCGAATTTTCCAGCCAGCGGCGGGTGGCAGATCGAATGGGATATCTGGAACGAACCGGACAATGCGGAATTCTGGGGCCGGAGTCAGGCGCAGTTTTTTGCGACATGGAAGCACGCCTTTGAGACCATCCGAGCCAAGGATCCCAACGCGAAAATCGTCGGTCCGAGCATCGCGTATTTTGTCACCAAAGGGCCAAATCCCACGCAGGGTGGTTGGCTCAAGCCCTTCCTGATTTACGCCCGGGATAACAACGTGCTGCCCGACGTCGTGAGCTGGCACGAAATGGTGAATCCGAACGAAATCCCGGCTCAGGTAAAGATGATCCGGGAATTTATGGCAGCCAGTGGCATCGCTAATCGTCCTATTTCCGTGAACGAATACCAGGGGCCCGGGGAAAATCTGATGCTGAGCCCCGGCAATACGGTCTCGTTTCTGAGCAACCTCGAGAGCACCGACATCCTTAATGCGATCCGGGCCTGCTGGAACGAAGACGCTGCGCAGACCAATGGCGCAACCAATGGCCTTTTTCCAGGGCGGCTCGACAACATCCTGACGATGTCTCCTTTCCAGCCCCGTGCGCTCTGGCACGTGTATCGTTCCTATGCGGACATGAGCGGGTTGATGACTGCGGTGACCCGCGGGGGATTCCTGCGGGGGCTCGCTTCCGTGGATGCCGCTGCAGGGAAGGCCCGCATCCTCGTGGGCAACGACGGGACGCAGGCCTTTGCGACCAACCTAACGATCAGCAACCTGTCTCAGCTCACCGATTATTCGGCAACGGGGAAGGTCCGCGTGCGGGTGCGAGAGATTCCGTTCTCGGGCTTGAATCCGCTTGGTGCGCCGACGGAGATCTCCAACGCAGTGCTCACGCCTAGCGGCAACCAATTGGTCGTGCCGCTGAACGTGACCTCGCGCGGGGCTTACGAAATCACGCTCGAAGCCGCAGCGCCGAAGGTGCTCTCGATGACGTCCGTGCCGGGCGCGGGCAGCTCGACCCAGGCCCAATATCGGGTGATCTTCGACCGCGCTGTGGCGGGATTTGACTCTGCGGCGGATGTGACGATCAGCGGCACGGGGGCGAGTGCCGCTTTTGGAAGCATCATTGCAGAATCTCCCACGAGCTACCTTGTGAACCTGATTAACGTGACCGGTGCGGGCAGCCTCACGCTCACGGTGGCTGGCACCTCGGTCACATCAGTACCTGGGGCGGAGTCGATCCTGGTGGACAATTTTTCTTTTGAGAACGCGCTGGGCGGTGCAGGAACGCAGAATGCGAATTGGGCGACGACGACTTGGGCGATCATTCCCTACGCGGCTCCGACGCTCGCGCCGACCAATGGCACGCAGATCGGCTACAGCAATTCCGGGGGCGGCACGCTCACGCAGGTGCTGGATGCTTACAAGTTAGGGGTCGGAGATCAGGTCACCGTGCGGATCGACTTCGGCTGGCCAGCTCCCAACACATGGGGAGGCGGTAGCGTGACGGTCTCCTCGGTCAACGGCCCAAATGGCTCCGTCGCGATGGGCACCTTTCCCGCGACGCAGCCGCCGGCTAATGGCTGGAATACGTTGACGATTCCTCTCACCGTGACGGCGCAGCAATCGGGCGGTTTTCTTCAACTTGTGATCACGCGTGGCCCGAGCGGTCTTCAGACTGTAGTTGATAATGTTCGCGCCGACGTGGTTCCTGCAGCGTCCGGGTTGCCCGGCGTAGCATCCGCCCCAGCCCCTTCGCTCTTTACCCTGCAAACCAACGCGGGTGCCAATGGCATCGTGACCCGCAGTCCGAATGCCGCCGCCTATGCCGTGGGGACGGCCGTGACGCTGACCGCGACGCCGAATCCCGGATACCAACTCGGCGCATGGTCTGGTGCCATCACTGGAACGACCAACCCAAGTGGAATCACGATCAGCGGGGCGACGACAGTTGGCGCCAGTTTCACGCTGAATCCTGGAGTCTACGACGGCTGGTCGATTGGGAAATTCGGAGCGATTCAGAGTCGAACTGATGATTTTGACGGAGATGGAGCATCAAACTTGATTGAATACGCGCTGGCGATGGACCCGCAATTGCCGGATGCGCACCATCTTCCCCGTCTTGATCTGTCAGCGGAGGGGAGATTGAGGTTAGTTTACCGGCGGAACCTTCAAGCGACGGATCTGACTTATTCTGTGCAGGCGACAAGCAATCTCATGGTGAACTGGCAAGATTTAGTCAATCCGCCGACTGAGAACCTTGGCACCGTTGGCGATGTCCAAACCTTACGTGCCACGGATACGGTAGATCCTGCCGATGCCCGTTTCTTACGGTTGCGCATTCAGCAATAGTTTCTGCATGCGAACCCGTAGGTGCCAACTGGAACCACTTTTGTGATACTAAAATCTTCACCGATTATATCATTAATCCTAAATCCCGCAGTTGGAAGGTTTGAAAATGCGTTTTACCATGAAGACCGGGAAGGACATGAAGAAATGACTTGTTTAAAAGGCGATCCGACCAAGCGGACTTGCGTTCACTCATTGGGTGAACGAGATGGATGGTCCTGATTTTGCATAAGGCATTGAACTTCATGCCCTTCGTGTCCTCCATGGTGAATTCAATTGCGATTTCTAGGTTAATTTGTTTGTTGTTGGCACTCGCTGCCCCGGTAAAACCACGAGCGGCTGAGTTACCCCGGCTCCCGTTCCCGCAAGCGAATCAAAGTCAATGGATTAAAATGCCCGCAGAGTCGCAATCTCTCTTGAATGCGGCATGCGTGGAGAACTGGAAGGTGATCCGTGATAAGCTCATAACCGACGAAGGCTGTGAAGCGGGAGAACTCCGGATTGTGGTGGACTCCCACGACTTTGGCGGCAGCATCAGGCCTACTTATTCCGAAGGAATCGGATGGGCTATGTTATTCGCGGCGATCATGGATCGTGAGGACGAATCCACGCGCGCGATCTTCGATGGACTGAATGCGTATCGTAAACGTTACCTGATGCCATCCGGCTTCATGCACTGGCGGATCCTGGCTGATGGTAATATTGGCGATGAGGGGGTGGCGGTGGAAGCTGAGGAGAACATTGCGATGGCACTGCTGCTGGCTCATATCCAGTGGGGCAGTCCGGATGACACCACCTATTTGTCGGAGTTTCGCGGCCTTTGCCGGGCGCTTAGTGAACGCTGTATCCTCCCAGATCATAATTTGCTCAAGCCAGGAGATGTCTGGGGAGGAGAGGGGTTGCTTCATCC
>JBGSMR010000376.1:0-5951 GCA_041740065.1 Chthoniobacterales bacterium | reverse complement strand
CCGGGTTTGACAGGAGTAAATGGCAGTCCCTCGGCATGATCCACGACCCATTTTTCCCCCAGAAATCTTGGAATCACGGAGTTTCCAGCGGCCTCACTCACAGGGTCCCGCACCGCATTGGTCTGAAACGTCACCGCATTTCCAGCTCCCTTGACGCGGACCACATCATTTCGGATGTGGAAGAATGCTGCGGAAAATTTCACAGGATTCTCCCTCGGCTCGCCATCGGGTGTTACCGCTACCACACGGACCTGCATCTCGGTGCCAACTTTTAGCACCTGGCTTTCCGGAAGGGCGATTCCCAGATAAAAGTCAGAGGCGTCCCGTGTGAATGTCTTGTCCGCAGTCACGGTCTGCTGATTGAGATCTGTCACTTCGACCGTCAGCCGGTTCTCCATCGGGAATTGGCTGACAGCAGGGAGTTCGAGCGGAAGTTCGACTGTCTCGTCGCCATCCAATTTGCCCTCACCACGCAAAGTGAGCACGGAGGAGGCCTCCGTTCGGGAGGGTAGGAAGGTGAAATTTTCAAATCCCGCGGGAGAGAAGTCCGTCCGGTTCGACTGCAATGTCCAGCGGATATCGGCATCCGCAATCGGTGCACCAAAGAAATAGCTGCCCGAGACGCCCGGTCGCGGCACGGGCACACCCGCTGCAAGCTGCTCCGGCATCTCGAGCTCGACGGCAAAGGCATCAGGTTGATATTCCGCAATGAGAAATGAAGTCCGGGCCTCAGTCTGCCACCATTCAAACTCCCCATCTCCCGTCTTAAATCCGATTTGATATTCACCCCGCCGGGTTGAAGTGGCGATGAAGTCCGCTGAAAACTCTCCGACTTCATTGAGCACGACGTCCCGGGTTTCGATCATTTCGTCGCGTGTCCCCACGAGAACCAATTGTCCTTTCAAACCTGCCGCTGACTGGAGCGCCCCGTCGGAGATCCTGCGAACAATACCTTTCACATGCACGGTTTCTCCAGCGCGGTAAAGGGGACGGTCTGTAAACAAGATTCCCCGCGTCGCATCAACCGTGCGCTCATTCACATTCCAAGGCAAATACTCGACTTCCACACCAAAGGCCCAAACGGGAAGTTCTCTTGCCTCCGGACCCATGCGAATCACGAGCGCGTCAGTTCCAGACGCGACGGTCAGCCATGCAGGCTCAAGTTCAAGGGACATCTGGATTTTTCCGTCGGCGTCGGTGGTCGATGTCGCGATTTTGGAAAATGCGGCATCGTGCATCACCGCGGTAGCGCCAGCTACGGGTTTTCCCGTTTGTAGCGAAAAAACTTGTATGCCGAGACCGGCATCGGACAGTTTCCACAGGATCCCAAGGTCGGTCAGCTGCACGAGCGCCTGAGCGCCGGGATGGCGTCCACCGAGCGCTGGGGAGGGAGTACCATCCAATGACAGAAAAATCGCGCCGGGATTGGTTGTGCCAAGAATCTTCGTCCAGTCCACACTGATCCTTCCTGCCTCATCGGGTGCAAGCGTCCCGATATCCACGGCACTATCCGCCAACGTTTCGCCCGCCAGGGGTTCCAATGCTACGGGTTGATAGACTTCATCGGGATTTTGTTCGTCCCAGTCCGATTTCCGGTAATTCGCGAAGGCAGCCAGCGCCTGTGGCAAGTTTTCGGTGCTAATACGTTTTGCGGTGACCTGCAGCGCGGCAAGATTCACAAACTGGACTGGAAACTCCCGCCGTCCAAACCGCAGTTGTTCACCCGTGACCTCGGGCAGGTAAACACGCGGTGCAACTGGACTGAATTGAAATACCACGTCGGAATCACCGTCGTATGCGAGACCGTCAGAGGATATCACGTCCTTGCCAATTCGCAGCGTGTAGTCGCGGGCGAGTGCAAAATCACCGCGGATAGTCACCTGCTGCCAGTCCACGGAAAATGTCACACCCTCGATGGAGGGTTCGATGGTAAAGAATTCCGCCGCCGATTTGCTCGTGATATCCGGAGCGAGGGGCCGGCTGAAGTTCAAAACTAATGCAGTGCCGCTATTGATGAAATTGCTTGGCGTGGTGGTCACAAGCCGGAGCGGCTGCACCGTGCCAAGAGGGATTTCGATCGCTTCCGTAGTTCGGTAGTTACCATCCGCCGAGGC
This sequence comes from Chthoniobacterales bacterium, assembly GCA_041740065.1. GTDB lineage: Bacteria > Verrucomicrobiota > Verrucomicrobiia > Chthoniobacterales > JAATET01 > JBDNGG01. The sequence continues at coordinate 3,837 of JBGSMR010000376.1, read as the reverse complement.
CAACCCGGCAGGGGCTGACAATTGCCATTCCGTTCCTGGGGTGAGCGGAGAATCGGCAGTGATGATTAGGCGGGCAGGAAACTCGCCGTTGTCACTAACGCCGCTTTTCGTGGTGGGATCAGACGCCAGCGACGAGCGCACCTCCCAGGTTTCGTTAGCGGGATCGAGCGGGAAATAATCGTCGGATGTCGCGGCCCTGACCGCTGCGGACACGCGATCGCCATCTGTATTTATAAACTGAAACATCTTGCGCGCGGACTCTAGAGAGACTGCTGACTGGAATGCCAATCGCACTTCTGGCGAAGGAGACAGGTTTGATGCTTCGAAGACTCCGGAGTGAACCCCCGTGACTCCAAACGAAGGGGTGGTCACTGTCGCGGAAAATGGCTCGTCCCACGCCTGCCCATCGGCGCGTTTGAGACCCTTGCGGAGATTCGCTTTCCATTCACCACCAAGGGGCAGGGGACCGGTTGGAACAAATACGCCGCTCTGGGTGCTCAGCCAAGTGAACCTTCCAGGAAGGTCCGGTGTAAACACAACCGGAGATTCTGCTGTCGGCCCAAGGTTGCTGGCAGCCACCATTCCCTCGGCAAAACGGAATTCCAAGGTGCTGCCAGGCTGGAGTTGAGATTCGCCAATGAGCTTAACGCTCGACGCTGGTAGGGAGCCGAGCGTCGCAATGAGCAGGAAGGATAATGCAGAGGGGCCGGTGATTTTCATGGATTTTTGGAGGACGGGTTGGGCTTGGCAACATGCATTCCGACAAGCCGGGAAATTAACACGACCAGCGTCAGTTGGCCCAACACCGCAAGCAACATGCAGGCGCTGCGTGCGGCCTCACTGGCCGGCATGATGTCGCCATAGCCAACGGTCGTGAGCGTGACGAATGCGAAATAGATCATTACACCGGGATTGGCCTCAAATGTCTTGCCGGTGTGATCGGTGAGTTCTGAGGCAACATAAAAACTGCCCGGGGATGATATTTCGATCAGCGCAAAGACGAGTCCGCCAATAATGCCAAGGAGCAGATAAACACAGACCGCTCCGGCTAATGTGTCGCTGTTGACATTGCGCGACGTCAGGATTTCCCGGACGAGTGCCACCACCGCAAAGGCTAAAAACACAACCTGCGCAACAAGGTGAATCTGAGCCAGGTTCGCATGAGTGAAAACCGCACTCAGAATGCCTAAGACTACCACAAAAATCGCTCCGACCAGCATCGGAACAAAACGAAAGTGCACGTTCCGCCAAGCCGTCCATGCAGTGACCACGGTCAGAATCAACGTCTGCGGCGTGATTCCCATGGAGCCCCGGAAAAATTTAAAATGCGCCTCCAGCATCGGCGCAAGTGGAGCCGTTATCATCAGCAGGAACAATGTTACCAGCAATGCGAAATAATTCGGTTTAAAGACGTGTCTTCGCATTGCTGCAGGATCGCTTGGATTAAGTTTCGAGCTCGTCGCCCAGGCGGTTGCCGGATAGCAGGTACCGGCTGACATAGTCATGGACCGCATCTTCCAGCGTGGTCGTGGGCGCGTCATAGCCCGTCCCGCGGACTTTTGCAATATCGGCACACGTGTAGTATTGATACTGATCGCGGATCGACTCCGGCAGGTCGATGAATTCAATCACCGGGTCCCGGCCCAAAGCGCGGAAAATGGCACTTCCAAGGTCGATCCATGTGCGTGCGACACCCGATCCGACGTTGTATAATCCACCCGCATTCTTATTGTCCGCAAGATGGAGCGTCATGGCGACTGCATCTCTGACATAAACAAAATCCCGCATTTGCTCGCCGTCTCGATATTCCGCTTTGTAGCTCTTGAAGAGTTTGATTTTCCCCGTCTCGACGATCTGCTCGTAAGCCTTGCAAACCAAACTGCGCATCTCGCCCTTGTGGTATTCGTTCGGACCGAAAACATTAAAATATTTCACTCCAACGATCTGATCCAGATAGCCACGACGCTGGGCATGGAGGTCAAAAAGTTGCTTGGAATATCCATATAGGTTGAGTGGACGGAGCTCTGCGATCTCGGGATTCCGGTCGTTCATCCCGCGTTCGCCGTCACCATACGTCGCCGCTGAGGACGCATAAACAAAGCGTGTGCCGCGCGCCAATGCCCACTCCGCCAAGGTTTGTGTGTAGCGGTAATTATTTTTGATGAGGTAGTCGCCATCTGTCTCGGTGGTCGATGAACACGCGCCGAGGTGAAAAATCGTATTCACTTTGCCAAAACAATCTGGATCCCATTTGAGGCGCTCTAATAACTCGTCCGCCTGGAGGTAGTCTTGAAAGGCAAGCGGACTCAAATTCCGCCATTTTCCGTCATGCCCCAAGAGGTCGGACGCGATGATGCGAGACTGTCCGCGCTGGTTGAGCGCGTGAATCAATGCGCTGCCAATAAATCCTGCGCCTCCGGTGACCAGCGTCACTGGCTGTGATTTTTTTACTTTTTTGGACATGAATTCCTATTTGACGAGTGTCGACTCGGAGATCGTCTCGACGAATAATGCAGTGCCGTCATCTCCATGGATGCGGATAGCCGTGTCCATCAGACTGTTTGCCTCAGACCGATCTCCTGTGGAAAGTGCCATCGCCGCATGGGCAAAATACCACGCGGGCGCATCCGCTGGAAATCGAAACGTGCGCAACGTGATCTCTGCGGCCACCGGGTCTTCGGCCAAAATTTCGGACAAAAGACGTTTGAACCGGATGAGCGGCAGCGGACCATAAAGGTTTTGCATGCGTTGGAAATAAGCGGCTGCCGCCCGGTAGTCTTTTTTTTGGAATAGTATTTCGCCTAAATTGTAGTCTGCCTGAAAAAACTGAGGGTTCTCAGCGAGCAACACTTTGAGGATTTCCTCCGCCTCGTCAAATCGATCGGTCTGGATCAACGCTGCCGCTTTGGCATTGAGCGTGGTTGGATCGCCCGGCGAGATGGCTTCAGCCTCGGCGAGAAGCCGCAGCGTTTCCGCATATTGTTTTGTCTTGAGAAGCAATACGACTTTCTCCATGAGGTCCTGTGAGCGGCTTTCGGCAGAAAGTGCCGCAAGCGACTTGTCGGCGGGAGGCGCTGCTTTAACCGGCGACACAACGACGCCAAATACAGCAAGGACGATACATAATGAGGGTGCGAATGGCATGGAGATCACGACAGGCGATAGACTAGATCCCCCCGGCGTCCCGCGGCAACACCCAACCGCGTCTCAGCAGAAAAATTGTTTCAATCTGCTGGATGACGGGAGGAAGTCAGACGGAAATTACAGAACGATGAAATTGGATTCAGCTGGGGTAAATCTTTCGATCAAAGCTGCTGTAAGGATGACCGGCGTTTCGGGTCTAATCGTCATCAGCAAAGTTTTGGATTTCTGAAAGCCGCAGAGCGCTCCCTACGCCTTGATCAAGGCAAGCAATTTATCGGCATTAAAATCGAACTTTTTGCAACGATTACACCAAGCGTTATTACTCAGGGTCTCAACACGTGATCTCTCTGTCAAAGATGGACTCAAGATTAAACCGCCGCGTGACCCAGTTCGCACACGCTGAGATTGCGCATGTGGCGGAGCGCTTTTTTCAGAGTTCGCCACCAGGTATCGGTTCGGTACGTCACCCCGTAGGCATCGCACACGGCCCGGACCTCGGGTGCAATTTTCCGCAGCCGATCCGGTGGGAGTTTGGGGAAAAGGTGGTGCTCGATTTGATGGTCGAGCCCGCCGCAGAGGATCGAGAGCGGCAGGCACACTTTAAAGTTGTTGGTGGCGCCCACTTGCATCGCAAACCACTCTCCCTTTCCTTTCGCCGGGGTGCCTTCGGGGAAATTCTCGACTTCCTCGCCC
>JBGSMR010000373.1:0-5029 GCA_041740065.1 Chthoniobacterales bacterium | reverse complement strand
GTTTTTGCGCTCGCGCTGGTTTTTAGTCCTCTCTCGCTTCACGCGGCGGATGACGCGCTGCCGGCGCAAATGACCATCTTAGAGACGATTCTCCATGGTGGGCCGCTCATCGTCATGATCTGGATCGCGATCCTTGGGACGTCGATCACCATGGTGACTTTCATCATTCAGCTCTTCCTCTCGATGCGTGTAGATAAACTTGCGCCGCAGCCTCTCATAGAATCCATCCGAGCCAGCGTGGACGCAGGAAACTACCAAGAAGCATGGGAAGTCTGCCGCGCCAACAAAACCTATCTCGCCAATGTCCTCGGCGGTGCACTCGAACGTCTTGGCCGGGGTAAGGATGCTGTTGAAACGTCGATCATCGAGTACGGCCTGCGCGAAGCAAGCATTCTCAAGACACAAAACAGCTACCTTTCAGTGATCGGAGTTGTTGCTCCGATGATCGGGCTGCTTGGCACGGTAATCGGGATGATGGGTGCGTTCGCCGTCCTTGGACAATCCGGCGTTTCGGATCCGCGTAAGCTCGCGTTGTCGATTGGTGAGGTGCTCATGGCAACCGCCAGCGGTCTGTTCATCGCTATCCCTGCGTTCATTTTCTATTATTACTTCCGCAACCGCTCGACGATCGTTATCGGTATGGCCGATGACAAGATCCACCGCCTCGTCGAAGATATCCCATTCGAAGAACTCGGGGGAGTGCGCATTGGCGAATCCTTCAGCGTCGGCGAAGGTGTGCCCGCAGCAGCAACTGGAACGCAGTCCCGTAAAGTCTCAATGGCTCTGACTACGAACTGCCCGGTTTGTAACGGTGCCATTAATGCAGGACAGAATCCCTGCCCACATTGCGGATCCACGCTTGACTGGGCCTAGTCCCGGATTCCTGCGCTTGCCATGTCCCAAAGCTCCTCTCCCAGACACAAGAAGAAACATCGCCAGCCCGAAGCGGAAGCCGATCCGGAGTTTCAGATTGCTCCCATGATCGATATTCTGCTTGTGCTTCTGGTGTTCTTCATGTCCATCAGCACCACGGAGGTGCTTCAGTCGAATCAGGAAATTAACCTCCCCGTCGCGAAGGAAGCCAAGGATGCGAAGGAAAATCCGGGTCAAGTCATCATCAACGTGCTTTACACGCCGATTAATAACGCGACCGCGCTCATCGTGAACGAGCGGACCTATCCGTCGCCCGCAGACCTCATTGCAGTGCTTCAAAATAACGTTTCAAAAAACCCGATGGTCCGCGTGCTCATCCGCGCAGATCGAGACGTACGCTACGAATATCTCCGGTCGTTGCTTGAGGCTGTAGGCCAGGCGGGAATCGCTAACGTGACCTTCTCGGTTGTGGACAAAGATGTTCCGACTCCTTAATTCGGCTCAACGATCTAAATTCACAAGACACTAAAATATTATGGCAGGTGGTGGTACAAACGAAGATGGTGACGTCGGTTTTCAAATCGCGCCGATGGTGGACGTGGTTTTCGTGTTGCTTTTGTTTTTTATGGCATCGGCGGGATCGCAGGTCATCGAACGCGAGCTAAACATCAGCCTGCCCAGCGGGCGCTCCGGTCCTGCTTCGGGCGTGCCATCCACACCCATCTTGGTAGAGATCACCGCTACGGGCGATGTCATCGTCAACAACAAGTCCTACGGCACCACGAAGGAATTGATGGAACTCCGCACTTGGATTCGCGAGACCATCGAACGTTTCGGAGATAAAGATCCGTTCATTATTCAACCGACACCAGACACCAAGCATGAGCGCATTATGGATGTCCTCAATGCAGCTGCGGCCTCTGGCGTTAAAAACCTCACTTTTAGCTAGGGTTTCATTGCCGACGAATAGCAAGCGGTTGCTTTGAAATAAAGCTCCCTAAACGCTGAATGACGTCATTCCCATCAATTAGCGCCATGCTCTCACTCTCAGGAAGGCTTTTTGGACTTTGGATGATTTCGTGTGGAGAAAAGCGTGGTCCCCACTCGCTGGGATTGGTCGGACCGTAGAGCGCGAAAATCGGGGTGTTGAACGCCTCCGCCATATGGACCGGTGCAGAATCCACGCAGGCCAGCAGAGACGCGCCTGCAATGACGGCGAAAAATTCGCCGAGAGATAAATTCCCCGCAAGCTGCACGGTGGGTGACTGTGCCGCGGACGCCACGGCCTGGAGGTGGGATCTTTCGGCTGGGTCCGGTGATGAAGTAAGTAGGATCGGCAACCCCGTATGGGTGGACAGGTAGTCGATTACGTTTCCCCATCCGCAATGGGTCCAGAATTTCTCGGTGCGTGCGGTTCCGGGATGGAGCAATAGGTAGGGAGATCCGATTGCCGACGGAAAACCTGCCGCTGTCATTTTCGCATGAGCCGAGATTTGATCGGCTGGCAGGCAACGGAGTGTCGGGGGACCCATCGGCGCAGTGGCCCCCGCCGCGAGGGCGAGGTCTGCGAGGTGATCGGAGATATGTCTGTCGCGGAGCGACGACTTCACGACTTCTCCAAAAACCAGGTGTCGGCCTGGCTTCTTGAAGTATTTCCGGAACGTGATCTTTCGCTTGGCGCGGGAAATTGCTGCAAGAAGCATGCATCGATCCTGTCCGGTAAAATCGAGCACCACATCATAGCCCGTCCGTAAGAGCCGAAGGTAATCAGTCGGACTCTGTGGAGCTGGGATGACGTTACATCCAGTGATGTAAGGGGCCAAGTTATGGAGCTTCCGATCCACCATGAGGTCTACTACCGCACCTGGAAACCTTTGCTGAAGCAGGTGCATCGCAGGCGTCGTGAGAATTACGTCACCGAGCCGTTTGAGCTGCAATCCGAGAATGCGTGGAGGTTTCATCCGATGCCAGATTCCCTTGGGCTCCGTCTAGCGCGTTTCGCTGCGTATGCCAAACTGCATTCGCAGCCAGGTCATCCGCGCTGCTCGCATTTCATGGAACCACATTTTTCGGAAGATCTTTTTGTAGGTTTTGTCTTCGGGATCCGCGACGCCGCGAATTTTGAGCATCTCTGGTTTTCCGACCTCACGGATTTGTGACGATGTCTTTTGTTCCTCGTGCACTCGGAAACATGCGAGAAAATACGGCACGCGGACCATGCGTGCGCCCGAGTTCCGGAAACGGAGAAGCAACTCCCAATCCAGAGCAAATTGAAACGTGGCATCGAGACCTGCCCCGGATTTCTCCCAAAGTGTGCGTCGCCAAAAGACGGTTTCCTGCGGGATATAGTCAAAATATGTCAATGCCTCGTCATTGTGGGGAGGCATGATCCAGCGGCCGATCTCGTGACCATCGGCATCAATGAGGAGCCGGTGACCGTAAACGACGTCGATCTCCGGATGATCCCGGAAGTATGCGGCAACAAACGCGAGCGCTCCCGGCGCATACACGTCATCCGAATTCAGCCATGCCATGATTTCGCCGTTAACTTTACCTAACCCGCGGTTGATTGCGTCCGCTTGGCCTGAATCCCGCTCCGATACCCAGTGGAGGCGGGCGTTCCGTGCAGCCTCAGCTTCCAACCACGAGACGGATCCATCTTTTGAGCCGCCATCCTGAACGAAATAATCCACATCAATCCCGGATTGATCGAGCACACTGGCGACAGTCGCGGGGAGGTAATTTGCCTGGTTGTAGGAAGGCGTGGCAATGGCGAACGTGGGAAGCGGTCCGGATGACGAGCCCGCCGTCGGCAGCGAATCGTAAACCACGGGCCTCGCTGCATATTGGCGTAACTCTCCGATTTGCGTCTTGTTCATTCGGATGAATTTGAGCTGCAGGAGATTTGGGAAATTGACGATGCGCCATTTGAGCCAGCGGTAGAGCGCATGGACCCAGTATTCGACGCACGTTCGTTTGAGCCAAGCGATCTGGCGCTCCATCTTCGCGATCTGTGCTTCGTATTTTTCGCGTTCGGCAAAAAATGAATCCGTGGATGACTGATCGATTGGGAGTGCTGACGGATCAGCGGACGAAGGAGGTGAATCCGAACTCATGGGAAATTACTTCAACGTGTGCTCTAGATCCTCACACTCGCTCAACCAAAGGGCAGGGGAGGCGTCACTTGCCATTCGCCAGTCACCGCGCGGCGAAAGCGCTACGGTGCCGACCTTGGGGCCGTCCGGCATGGCAGACCGTTTGAATTGACTCGCAAAGAAGCGGCGATAAAAAGTTTTGAGCGTAGCAAGGATTACTGCGGGGGCGTATTCGTCCTGAAAGGCGATGCATGCAAGAGCGAATACTTTGCGCGGTCGCGCCTGACGACGGATCACGTGAAAGAGAAAAAAATCATGCAGATCATAACTTCCCAGCGTGTCTTCAGTTTTTTGGCTCAATCCGCCCTCGGCGGTAAGCGGTAGCAATTCCGGGCTGATTGGGGTGCCACACACGGATTGAAGCGTGTCCGCCATGGCGGGGTCGGTGGATTCGGCCGCACACCACTGGATCACATATCGAACGAGCGTCTTCGGGACGCCGATATTTACGTGATACATCGACATATGATCGCCATTGAACGTGCACCATCCCAGCGCCGCCTCGGAAAGATCGCCGGTTCCAACAACGATGCCGCCGACCTGATTCGCGACATTCATGAGGATCTGCGTGCGTTCGCGGGCTTGCGCGTTTTCGTAAGTGACATCAAACTGGCCCTCCGGATGTGCGATATCGCGAAGGTGTTGTTTTACCGCCTCGTGAATCGGAATCTCGCGGAACTCTGCTCCCACGGCATTGACCAGTTGCCGGGCGTTTGATTGCGTGCGGGTCGTGCTCCCGGGGCCGGGCATTCCAATCGCCAGGAGATCCGTCGTGGGACGCCCCATCGCCTTGAGTGCAGCGACACAAACGAGCAATGCCAGTGTGGAATCCAGTCCGCCGGAGACACCCAGCACCGGGCGAATGGCTCCGAGATGGCGCAGGCGGGTGCAGAGGCCGGATGCCTGAATAGAAAATACCTCGCGGCAATGCGCTTCGCGAGCGCTGTCAATCTCTGGAACGAAGGGCTGGCGGGCAATACCCCTGCGCAATACGGGTGCGG
>JBGSMR010000371.1:0-2728 GCA_041740065.1 Chthoniobacterales bacterium | reverse complement strand
GCGCGAATTCTCCGCGAGGGGGGTGTGGTGGCGTTGCCCACAGAGACGGTTTACGGACTGGCTGCCGACGCGCTCAATCCTCTGGCTTGCGCCCGGATTTTTGAAGCCAAGGGACGCCCGTTGGAGGATCCACTGATCGTTCATGTGCCTGGTATTTCCTGGATCGCACGCTTGGGCGTCACAAACTCCTTGGTTGACCGTCTCGCTGCCGCATTCTGGCCGGGCCCGATTACCTTCGTCATTCCCCGGAACAAAAACGTGCCCGATATTGTAACCGGCGGACAGAACACGGTGGCTGTGCGCATGAGTGCACATCCGATTTTTGCTTCGGTTATCGATGCTTTCGGTGGCCCGTTGGCGGCGCCGAGCGCCAATCGATTTGGACGCATCAGCCCAACGACCGCAGAGCATGTCATGCAGGAGCTTGGATCGCGCATCCCGCTTATCGTGGACGGTGGGCCGTGCATGCACGGGATCGAATCCACGATTGTCGAAGTTGTTGAAAATAAAATCCAAATCCTCCGCAGCGGCCCGATTTCCAGTGAGGTGCTTGCTGCATTTGGTGAGGTGCGTCCTCCCGGATCAAATACGCCGGTCACCCCCGGCTCCATGAAAAGCCACTACGCGCCACGCACTCCCATGGAAGTGCTTTCGGTCGATGCTGTGGCGGAAATGAATCGGGACGCCAGGGTTCGGTGCGGCCTTTTGTTACCGACGCCGGACGAGAATTTAAGCGCAGGGTTTTCCTCCGTCGAAGTATTGTCAATGTCTGGTGATCCGGTGGAAATGGCTGCGCATCTTTTTGCTGCCATGCGACGCTTAGATGCGTGCCAATTGGAGCGGATCCTTGCAATTCCTGTGCCGCGGAATGGAATTGGGATCGCAATCATGGAACGGCTGTGTAAAGCGTCTGCCCGTGAGTAACCACAAATTAAACACCCGGGCGTCGGGCGTCATTGCACTGGCGGTGATGTGCAGTCGTGTGCTCGGGCTGATCCGAGAGGTATTGTTCAGCGCATTGTTTGGCACCCAGTGGCTAGGAATCTTTATTGTGGCCTTTCGGGCACCCAATTTACTGCGGGATCTCTTTGCTGAAGGCGCGCTTTCGACCGCATTTGTCACGGTGTTTTCAAAAAAAATCGAAACAAATGGCCCTGACGGGGCATGGGATCTCGCACGGAAAATGATGACGTTGGCGACCGTTTTCATGAGTGCGATCACGCTGCTTGGAATCCTATTTGCCGAGCCGCTCATTGGGGTGCTTGCTGCTGGATTTGCCCCTGAATTTCGTGACTTAACCGTGCTCCTTACCCGGATCATGTTCCCGTTTATTCTGCTCGTGTCGCTGGCAGCGCTGGCGATGGGGATGCTAAATTCGCGCAATGTTTTTGGCGTGCCGGCCATGGCATCAAGTTTCTTTAATATCGGCTCGATTGTAGGCGGTGCCGCTATTGGCTGGTGGCTGGATCCCTCATTTGGATCAAAAGCATTGATCGGGTTATCCATCGGCACACTCTTGGGTGGGCTGATGCAGTTTGCGATTCAGATTCCGAGCCTCTACAAAACAGGGTTTGTCTTCCGCATGGACTTCGGCTGGCGAGATCCTGGAATCCGCCAGATTCTTACCCTGATGGTGCCGTCGGTGATCGCTGCCAGCGCGGTGCAGGTAAACGTGATGGTGAATACCAGCTTTGCAACGCTTACCGATGGCGGCCCAAGCGCGGTGGCATGGTTGAATAATGCGTTTCGGCTCATGCAGTTGCCGATCGGCGTTTTTGGAGTGGCGGTCGCCACCATCACGCTTCCCGTGGTCTCTCGGATAGCTGCGGGGGTGGATCGCAGCGCATTTGGTCCCACCCTGGGAAAGGCAATGCGCTTAGCAGTATTTTTGACACTACCGTCGGCAGTGGGGCTGTATTTCCTCGCTCGACCCATCATAAGCTTGATCTACGAGCGCGGAGAATTCCTTGCATTTGATTCCATGCAAACCGGATTCGCGCTGCAATACTACGCGATGGGACTGGTGGCATATTCCTGCATCAAGGTGCTCTCTCCGGCCTTCTACGCGATCGACCGGAAATGGACGCCGATGCTTGTAAGCTTTGGCAGTATTGCGTTGAACATCGGCTTGAATTGGTTCCTGATTTTTCGCTTAGATTTCGGCCACAGCGGTCTCGCACTATCGACGGCGGTGTCCGCGAGTCTGAACTTCATCATCCTGTATTTACTGATGCATCGCGTCGCGGGAACATTGGAGTCCACGCGATTTCTCTCGTGCGTGCTGCGGTGCAGCGTCGCAGCATCCGTGCTCGGAGGGATCTGCTGGGCTGCTTGGACGTGGGGCCAGGCCTGGCTTGTTGAGTCGCCGTTCTCGATCCGCCTACTCAGCCTCTCCGCCACGATTGTCGCTGGCGGCCTTGCCTACGCTGTGGCATGTCTATTTTTGAAGGTCGAGTCGATGCAGGACGCAGCGTCAGCCGTGATGCGAAAACTCAGACGCCGCGCGCCCTGAATGATCAATTTCCGTTAATCCAGCAGATCTGGCCGCCGTTCTTTCGTGAGGCGTAGGGCCTCGGATTCACGCCATAGGGCAATCGCGGCATGATTTCCAGAAAGGAGGACTGGTGGAACATCCATGCCCTCGAAACTTTCCGGGCGCGTGTAGTGTGGGTGGTCCAGCAGGTGCGAGGAAAAAGAATCCTGCACGGCTGATTCTGCGTCACCGAGC
>JBGSMR010000330.1:0-3087 GCA_041740065.1 Chthoniobacterales bacterium | reverse complement strand
TCCGGCTCGATGGATTCGCAGCCAGATAAAACAATGAGGGATACGACGACGAGCGTCTGGGCAGGGCGGAGAAAAATTCGGAAATTCATGTGACTGCGGCAAGATAAAGGAGTTTTCGACAGCCGGAGCGATCAAAAACTCGCACTTAGGCGAAAATTGGCATTGGATTGCCGCTTCCGTCCTATGAATCCTACTATCCCATCAAACCGGCCGATTCCTGTCGGCCGGGTTATTTTAATCTTCCTCGTTGCCTTGGGCGTGGCGGTCGCGTCGTTCTTTTTTGACGTGCCTGTCCGGGCCGCCATCCTGGAGGCTCAGGGAAAAGGGTGGAAGAAAACCGGGGATTACGCCTTGCAGGCCGCGGTAAGCAAAAATGGAGATTGGCCGCAACTGATGATTGCTGGTGCGGTGGGTTTGGCCATTGCAAGCTTTGCAAGACGCCGGGACTGGCAGCGAATTCTCATTACAGCCATGATTGCGTCGACGTTGGCCGGGATCTTGGCGAATGCGTCGCGGCTGACCACGGGACGCACCCGCCCGCGCGAAAGCCCAAAAATCGAGGCTGGCTGGTACGGGCCGTATCACGAGGGTAAGATACTGATCGGAAACTCGAAATTTAATGCGTTCCCATCGGGTCACACAGCGACCGCAGTAGGTTTTGCGGTGCCATTTTTATTCGCGAAGCCGGGTTTTGGAATCCTTCTTTTTGGGATGGCCCTATTAATCGCCTGGTCGCGAATGGCCTTGGGTGCGCATAACCTTTCTGACGTGGTTGTATCCATTCTGCTTGCGACCGGCGTGGGCTGGTTTGTGGAGCGCCATTTGCGGATTCATGGCGATCGATATTGGGACCAGATCCGCGCTCATTATTCTGCATGGAGGCAGCGACGTCGAGCGTGACTGCGATAGGCATCTGGCTCGCCGCACTGCCGGATAACAAGCGTGCGCTGCCCTTGGTATTGGGACTCGTCGCCCTGCTCTTCGTAATCGCGAATGTCCCCTGGCATCTTGACAACTACGATCAAGCGAAGCAGGCCTACGTCGCCTTCGAGATCGAGCAAACCGGGAACTGGCTCTTCCAAACCACCCCGGCAGGAAAATCCGCATCGAAGCCGCCGCTCATGGGGTGGATTTCAGCCGGATTTCGTTTTCTTGGGATTCCGTGGGATTGGTCATTCCGCCTGCCATCGATTATTAGCGCCACAGCTGTGACCGTGCTGCTTGGATTGGCGGGATGGCGAGTATTCGGCCGCGCGGGCGGTTTGCTTGTCGTGGCGGCTTTCGGCCTGAATCTTCTCTCCCCGCGGCTCGCAACACTGGTCCGGACGGACATGCTGCTGGCGTTCTTCATTTTTGTTCCAGGCTGGATTATTTATTTGAAGCTGCGCACCCCCTCTCCTTGGACACTGGGTGAGCGCATAGCGTTCGGGGGTGCCATGGCAGGGGCTTTGCTAACCAAGGGGCCAGTGATTTATGCCTTCCTTCTTCCCGGGTTAGTAGCGGCGGTGTTTCTGGTCAAGGATTCGGATCAGAGGAGAATGCTATGGAGCGGTTGGCTTCCTTGGATCCTGCCGCTGGGAGTATTTCTCGGGTGGGGAATTGCCGGGCTTCTTGCAGACGGTAATTTTTATGAGGATGTCGTCGTCCGCGAGCTATTTTCTCGTTTCCAAGAGGGCTCGCGCAGCGATGAGCGTACGCAACCGTGGTGGTTTTACTTTCCCCACCTCATTCATAAATTTGCACCGTGGAGTCTATTCATCGTTGCGGCATTTGCTCTAAGCAAGACACTGCGCCACGCGTTGGGAAAAAAGCCGGAATTGCTCTGGTGTGTACTCTGGGTGGCAGGAGGACTCGTGGTGATGACGCTGATTCCAGCTAAACGCGTGGATCGGATCTATCCGCTTATTCCGCCCATGGCCTTGTTGGTCGTCGAGATCGCCGTCACGCTGCGTGCATTAAAATGGTCGAGAATGGCAACCGGTGCCTGCGTAATTGGGGGCGCTGCCTTCAGCGGCGGGTATTTTATCGGATTGATTCCCCTATCGATCTCCCAAAATGCCAGCGGTTTGGTAGAGTTGGCTGACGCTGTCGATGACGTGAGGGCGGCCAATCCCGGCGTGCCGTTGCATCTCGTTCGGGCGCGTGACGAGGGACTCTTGATATATCTTCAGACGCCAAGATTTATGTCCACCAGCGAGTTTCAGAGGGCGTGGGATTCTGGACTACCTGGCCTTTTCCTGATCTCCAACCGGATGCAAGAGCGGTTCTCTGACACACTGGCATCTGGCGAAGTCGTGATCGAGAAGCCATTGATGCACAAAAACGAAACAGGCTATCGTCTGTATAAACGATAGCTTGTATTGTATGTCTTACCGGCGGAGGGGGTCGAACCCACACACACTTACGTGTACCAGATTTTGAGTCTAGCGCGTCTGCCAATTCCGCCACGCCGGCGTTAAAAACTGAAAACTTTCTAGCAGCTTTCGATCAGGCAATTCCACCCGCCTTAGCGCGGTGGAGAAAAATCAACGGGCATTATTCCCGAGAAGGTAAGAAACAATTCCTGTCTGCGGAGAGTTTTCGGAAAGTGCCACGCGATTGCCTCTCAGCGTGAGCCGCTGATTCAATCCAAATACGCTAGTCGAACTCTCGACGCTGATATTCGCATTTAAAGTCCGGCCTCGGCGGCTATAGCGGCCCGTTCCAGACTGCACAACGACACCATCCACACTGGTGTAAGTGTCCGCCGTGCCATTCGCGCGAAATACCGTCTGCGATGTAACATTCTGCCCATTGATCAATTGCACCGAAACAAGGCGAAGATTATTCCCACCTCGGGTGATCGAAAGTAGAGTAGGCACCTGCTGACCATCGGTAGCAGTAAAAGAAGTGAGCTGAGTCCCGGAATATGCGCCGGAGATTCCGTTCGGAAATGATCGCTGCGCATTCGCGAACTGCGAAGATACAAGGACAAGTGCCGCTCCGACACAAAGTTTGGCAAAGAGATGATTTTTCATGGGGATTTGTTTTGGCTAAGGTCCAGCTCGTATTCAAACGCTAGATAAGACGCTGTTAAAAGCGATGTCC
>JBGSMR010000309.1:0-3147 GCA_041740065.1 Chthoniobacterales bacterium | reverse complement strand
GTGCCGACCGCCCGCAGCGCCCTCCAATGTGCCCACAAGCTCGGAGTGGATGTGCCAATCACCGAACGCGTTTTCGCCGTAATCTATGAAAATGAATCGCCCAGATGCGCGATTGAATCGTTGCTGGGCAGGCCGCCGAAGGCGGAAGCAAACAGTCATCGTCATAACGGGTGAGCATTAAACTCCGTCGAACGAGTTGCTGTCCCCTGCGCTCGCTTCTTGTGTGCCTCATCTCCGTCGTGATCGTCGGATGCGGGACGATTTTGGCGATGGAACGGGCTAGCGGCAGCCGACTTCTACCAGACACCCTGAAGAAGGCTGTCGAATATTCGGAACGCTCGGGAGGACAATCCCTGCTCGTGCGCCAGTGGGGCAGGACTATCCACGAGTCCTACGCAGGAGAATCCAATCCGAATACATCACACAAGATTTTTAGCATCACCAAATCTCTGGCAGCCATGGCATGTTTCATCGCAGCTTCCGAAGGCTGGCTGAATCTCGATCACCCGGCGTCTGATATCCTCATGGAGTGGAAATCAAATCCCGTGAAACGCAGCATCACCGTGCGTCAATTGCTCAACCAGACAGCGGGAATTTCTTCGGGGTTTCCTTCGCTTTATGCCCCCCGCCTAAAAGACAAGAATGCCCGAGCACTCTCGTTGCCCATTGTATTTCCACCCGGGGAGCGATTTGACTATGGACCAGCATATTTCGAAGTGCTCGACACCGTGCTGTCACGGGTGCTCAAGCCGCGAGGCTGGACGGTGCGCGGATTCATAGAAAGTCGCGTATTGGCTCCTGTGCAGGCTCGGACGGCTGGGGAATGGCGCACCGACGGAGCAGGGAATGTCTATCTATCCACTGGCGCGCAGATGACGACCAGAGGAGTCGCTGCGGTCGCTGGGTTGATCCTCTCGGAAGGGCGCCTTGCGACACGGCGGGTGTTTCCCTCCCGCTTCATTGCTGAAGCGGCGAGCGGATCGAACGCCAACCGGATGTACGGGCTTACGCTTTGGAACAACAAAAATGCATCCCGACCATCTACACAAACCGTCTCCATCGAAGGCACGCTGGGATGTGCATTTTCCCCGGCATTCTGGCAGGACGCCTGCCTTTCATTGAGCGCCCCCGATGATCTTCTGGCGATGATCGGGTCTGGTGGCATGCGGGCCTACATTGTGCCGTCGCAAGGCTTGGTAATCGTACGTTTTGGAACAAGCAGCCAGTTCTCTGACGCGGAGTTCCTCGATCTACTTTTCGCTCGGAAAGCCAAGCCGAAAGCAACTCAACCATCGGGTTAACCCGAGGCCAGCGGACGGGCGAGGTATGCCGCACCGATAATACCAGCATTGTTCTGCATTTGAGCAGGAACAATCATCACCTCTGTTTTGGAGGTCAAATGAGGCAGGAATTTATCCGCTTTCTTACTTGCGCCTCCGCCGATGATAAAAAGATCTGGCGAGAACAATTTTTCGAGTTCGGCAAGGTATTCGTTGAAATGTTTGGCCCATTGTTTCCACGACATGCCTTTTTCCTCACGCACTCGCTCGGAAGCGCGATCCTCAGCGTCTTTGCCACGAATCTTCAAGTGCCCAAACTCCGAATTAGGCAGTAAGACCCCGTCCAGAAAAATCGCGGAACCAATCCCTGTGCCGAGCGTGAGAAGGATGACCACACCCGATCGGTCTTTCCCCGCACCGAATCGCATCTCGGCGACCCCTGCGGCATCGGCATCGTTGACCACCTGCACTGGTCCTCCCACATGGGATGTGAATAGAGCGGCAGCGTCCGTGTGCATCCACGATGCGTCCACGTTGGCGGCGGAAAAAACGACACCTTTTTTTATGATCCCAGGAAATGTGATTCCTGTAGGACCCTGATAGTTAAAATGTGCGGCAATTTGTCCAACGATGTCCGCCACGGGATTCGGCAGCGCGGGTTGCGGCGTGGCAATTCGAAACCGCTCTCCGCACAATTCACCAGTTTCTGTGTCCACCGGTGCTCCTTTAATTCCGGTTCCGCCAATGTCGATGCCAAGTATGGTCATGGGGTTATTTGGTTACTCTGGTGATCCTATGACTTGCAGAGCGGATGGTCAATCGTCGCGTGCTTATCTCGTCTGTAAGCGGAAAAATTTTTCTGCGGTTGCGGTCGTGGCTGCGGCGATGGACTCCAGCGATTCTCCGCGCACGGAAGCAATTTGCTCGGCGACGAGTCGGGTGTGCGCAGGTTCGCTTCGCCCGCCCCGGTGCGGCACTGGTGCAAGATAAGGACAATCTGTCTCAACCATATATCCCTCCGCTGCGACCGACGCTGCGGTCTCCCGTGCAATCGATCCATTTTTGAATGTCACGATCCCGGTGAATGAAATCAAATGCCCCATTGCTGCAATCTCCTCGGCTTGCTCGGGAAGATTTCCAAAACAATGGAACACCCCGCGCACCCGCCCGGTGTAAGGACGTAACATCACAACAGTGTCATCCCAGGCACTGCGCTGGTGGATTACTACGTTCAGCCCAAGTTCCGCAGCGAGGTCGAGTTGGATCCGAAACGCCTCCATCTGCGTCGCGCGATACGCACCGTCAATCACTGCCGCCTGCGTGTCTTCCGCAACTTCCGCGCCGAGGGCGGTCATCGCAGGTGAGGTCGTTAATATTTCGCTCGGTAGGCGATAATAATCGAGCTCGGTCTCGCCGATGGCGGCGACTTTGGGATGTGCTGCCAATTCACGCAACTCAGCCTCAAAATCCAGACCTTCCTCATTCGCATTTCCTGGATGAACCCCCACGACCGCGTAAATATTTGGGTGCGCCTCCGCGAGAGCAATTGCGGCACGGCTGCTGGCCATGCCAGTCCCAATCGTGATCACCCGCGTCACCCCTGCTGCGGTCGCTCGTGCAAGGACTGCATCCAAGTCCTCAGTAAAATCCGGGAAATCAAGGTGGGCATGGGTCTCGATCAGCATGCTGACAAAATACGCGCAAATGCCGAATGAGTCGAGCGCCCGCGCACACTAAAAGTTGAAATAGAATGTCACACGAAGCGGTAAGGCCAATCATTCGTCGATTAGACTCAACTACGAATTTCTGAGGGTGGAAGGAAATTTGCGAGTGAGCACGCTCATGAATCACAGGTAGCACTTTTTAT
>JBGSMR010000299.1:0-6462 GCA_041740065.1 Chthoniobacterales bacterium | reverse complement strand
GAGATTGATCCAGACCTTGGCCCCTACCCAGCGCGCGGGGGAATCGGTGAATTCGGCGTCGGTGACGATGACGTTGGAATTGTTCACCGAGGAGCTGTCGATGAGGGCGTCGCGCGGGTTGGCGACGGGATCGAGGTTGGTCTCTTTGGGCCAGCGCAAGAGGGTCAACATGCGGCCATCGAGAAAAACCTGGTTACTGGGGAAAGACGTGTCGGAAACTTGTTCGTAGTTGTAATCCCACGACATCGGGGCGCGGAAAACTCCATTGCCCACACTGGTCCAGTTGGTCAGCACATCGGCGCCGGAAATGACGGGCGTTTCGCCGGGGTAGTTTTGAAAAGTGATCGGTGCGCCGGAAGAACCGTTGGTCGGCGGGGTGACGGTCTCGCGGTAGGTGCCGGCGCGGATGAACACGGTGTCGCCTGGGGCGGCGACGGTGGCTGCTTTTTGAATGGTTTTGAACGGCTCGGCGAGTGAACCGCTGCCGCTCGTGTCGTTGCCAACAGGCGAGACGAAATAATTGGAGCTGTAAACTTCCTCTGCTGGGAAAAGCCAGATAAAAACAACTAGGCAAACGGTGCTCCGACGCAGAGTGTGTTCCATATGCGGGATTCATCTTCTGTCGGCTAAGGAGCGGCTTGTCAAGTGCCGCAAAAGAGAATTGCTAACTGGATGCGCCCGCTGCCGAATAATGTCTCAAAGTCCATTGCTGTGAGGCTCGATTTCTTTTTTTAAGAATAGCGTTTGTTTTGGGCTCCTCCGTTGTTTTTCGAATGGGAATGTGTTGAGTTCCGGTGGGAACGTTATCGCTCTTCCTCAAACTCACGCGGAGAAATTCCACCTTGAACCCGCTTTGGCGGAAATTCTCCAAACCATTGGATCACGGGAACCCATCAATCGAGCGATCTAGGGCTCCCGCGCTGCCGCTTCGCGAAGTTTGTCCTTTTTGCTTTTTCGCCGACCCTTGATGCCGCCAGAAGCGGGTGAGAAGGGAGGGACTGGGTCGGTGGGTTCGAAGCCGGAGACTTGTTCGCGAGGGATCGTTAATTCGTTTCGCTTCTCAATCAGGGTGAAGTGCGCGTGGGACTCGGCGGTGATGAAGCTGACTGCGATTCCCGATTCTCCCGCACGGCCAGTGCGACCAATGCGGTGGGTATAATCGGTCGCGGAGCGCGGCAGGTCGTAGTTGACCATGGCTGGCAGCTGCACAATGTCGAGTCCACGGGCTGCAAGATCGGTGGCGACGAGCACACGGATCGTGGATTTCTTAAAATCGGCGAGCACTTTGCTGCGTGCTTCCTGACTGAGGTCGCCGTGGAACGAGTAGGCTGAGATGCCGTGTGCCCGCAGTTTTTCTGCGACGTGGTCGGCGGAATATTGGCGGGCGACAAAGACGAGGACGCGCGGCCATTGCTCGATAGCAAGAAGGTGGCGCAGAAGGGGCGTGCGCTTCGCGGTGTCTACGAGGATGGCGCGTTGCTCAATGTCCGGTGTTTCTGCTAAATCGGGATGGAGCCGAATGTGGGTGGGGTCGTGGAGAATCTTCGCTGAGATCGATTCCACCGCGGCCGGAAAGGTGGCGGAAAACAGGAGTCTCTGGCACTGCTTCGGCAGCAGCGCGAGGATGCGCGAAAGTTCCACTGCAAATCCGAGATCGAGCAGGCGGTCGGCTTCATCGAGAACGAGCGCGGCGACGCTGGAGAGCTGCAAGGCATTGCGGTCCACGAGATCAAGCAGGCGCCCGGGCGTGGCGATGAGGAAATCAGCCCCCCCGCGCAGGGCCATCATCTGGGGATTGATCGAGACCCCGCCGACCGCGCTGACGACTTTCATCCGCTCGGGAAGGTGCGCAGCAAGTTCTTGCACCACCTCGCGGACCTGCGCGGCGAGTTCGCGCGTTGGCACGAGGATAAGCGTATGGATCTGCCGAGGCGACGCACGGGGTGTCTCGTGCCAACGCTGGAGCAGCGGAAGCACAAACGCAGTAGTTTTCCCCGATCCCGTTTTTGCGGTCGCGAGCACATCGCTTCCCGTCAATACGACAGGGATCGTTGCGGCCTGAACAGAAGTAGGAGCGGAATATTTGCTGGCGGCGCGGAGCAATGGGGCGGATAGGCCGAGCGAGGAAAAGGACATGATGCGTTTTTATTTCCGATTCACGCCGCTGGCAACGATTCCCCCGCGAGGCAGACAAGAATTCTCACGTTGGCCACCGCTTTCATGCACCTGCCAGCCTAAGGAAACTTTCTTTTCGTCAGCCGGTAAGGATCGGATTACGGTCCACATTGTGAAACCCGCCATCTTCTCCGTATTGGCCATCGCCTTAAGCATCGGGCTGTGTGACGTGCATGCCGCACAGATCCACGTGGTCGCGCCCGGGGAACAAATCGGACGTCTGATCGCACTTTATGGCGTTAGCGAAGACGCCCTTCGCGCTGCAAACCCCCGTTTACAGCATCCGCTTCAGCCTGGCATGCAGATTCAGATTCCGGATGGTGCCGCGATTAAAACGCCGACGCTTCCGATAGCATCCGTAGCGCCAACGCCAATGCCGCTAGCGTCATCACCAGCGCCCCACTCATCAGTCGCAGACGCAATCGCACTCCCGGCTTCCCTCGGCATCCGTTACAATGGCCGGTGGACACCCCCGGGGGAATCTTCGGCATGGAACATGGATTGTTCAAACACGGCGCGCTGGATCATCCAAACAACGCAAGGCGTGGATCTCCCACGCACCGCGTCTGGACAGTATGAATGGCTGCGCCAAAAAAAGCGTCTGTGGCGGGTAAGACCCAATGCAGGAGTGCTCCGAAAGGCGCTGCGGCCCGG
This sequence comes from Chthoniobacterales bacterium, assembly GCA_041740065.1. GTDB lineage: Bacteria > Verrucomicrobiota > Verrucomicrobiia > Chthoniobacterales > JAATET01 > JBDNGG01. The sequence goes on along the minus strand of JBGSMR010000299.1, from coordinate 3,633 downwards.
CGATCTGCTTTTTTGGGAGCACACCTATCGCCCGGTCCGGAAGCCTCCGGTCACTCATGTCATGGTGTATTTGGGAACGGACTCCTCAGGCCGCATGCAGATGGCGGGATCCCAAGGATCACGCGGAGTGGACACCTATACTTTTGATCCCACAGCGAAGATGGGAAGCTATCCCTTTTTCCTTTGGTTCCGCCGGGACGGCCGGTTTGTGGCATACGGCCGCCCCTGAGAGATTCAATTTCCAAACTAAGAGAGAGTTTCATGACAGAAAAAAATGCCCTCGCCAGCGAAACTTCGCCGTATCTGCGGCAACATGAATCCAATCCGGTCGATTGGTATCCTTGGGGCGAGCGGGGATTTGAGAAAGCGCGTCAGGAAAACAAACCTGTCTTTCTATCCATTGGCTACTCGACGTGTCACTGGTGTCACGTCATGGCGCACGAATCCTTCGAAAATCCCGAAGTTGCAGCGGTGCTTAATGAATATTTTGTCAGCATCAAGGTGGACCGCGAGGAACGACCGGATGTGGATCGGCTATACATGGCATTTGTCCAAGCGACCACCGGGAGCGGCGGTTGGCCTATGAGTGTGTGGCTCACACCTGCGGCGCAGCCATTTTTCGGAGGCACGTATTTCCCGCCCGCAGATCGCTATGGCCGACCGGGATTTGTTACTGTGCTAGAGCGGATTGCCGAGCTCTGGTTCACCGGTCGTGAGCAACTGCTTGCTCAGGCCGGGGATGTAGTGCAGGCACTTGTGGAATCAAATACCACCGTGGAAGCCGGTGATGTTCCCGGCCTGGGTGCGCTAATCCGTGCTTCAGATGCATTTGCCGAATCGTTTGATTCGATTCATGGAGGTTTTGGTGGAGCACCCAAGTTTCCACGCCCGTCTGTGTTAAATTTCCTGTTCCGCCGGGCGCACAGCATCGGTTTGCCGTCCGCACGCACTTGTGTCCTACACGTCGCGTTGCACACCCTGCGAAAGATGGATGCGGGTGGAATGCATGATCAAATCGGCGGCGGGTTTCATCGCTACTCGGTCGATGCGCAATGGCATGTGCCGCATTTCGAGAAGATGCTGTATGACCAAGCCCAACTCGCGAACTCGTTCCTTGATGCCTGGCTCACGAGCGGCGATGACACGTTTCTAGCACCGGTCTTCGACACGCTCGATTACGTCCAGCGAAACTTGACACATGCTGCGGGGGGATTCTTCTCGGCAGAGGATGCCGACAGCTCGCGGGAAGCCGGCAAACCCGAGACTGCCGAGGGTGCGTTTTATGTTTGGTCGCAGACAGAAATCGAAGCATTGCTTCCAGCGGATCTATCGGCGTTGGCTATCCGTCATTGGGGTGTCGAGCAGAATGGAAATGTGCCAACCGCCAGCGATCCGCACGGTGAATTCGCCCAACTGAATATTCTCATTCGTCGGGAATCCATCTCCGAATCAGCTTTCGCGGTAGGCATTCCAGTGGCAAAGGCTCATGAAATGTTGGCAGCCGCCCGCCGAAAGTTATTCGAAGCGCGCGATCTGCGGCCCCGTCCGCATCTCGACGACAAAATCATCACCGCATGGAACGGGTTGATGATATCGGCATTTGCCCGGGCAGGAGCATGTTTGGGCGAGTCGCGGTATTTGGATGCCGCACGCGCGGCTGCGGATTTCATCAAATCGCAGCTCACTGGAGCAATGCCGACCGAGCTTTATCGCACCTGGCGCGGGGGAATCCGAGGCGACATCCCGGCCTTTGCAGAAGACTACGCATTTCTGATTCAGGGACTATTGGACTTATATGAGGCCGGCTTTGAAATCGACTATCTTCGCTGGGCGATTGAGCTGCAGGAGCGACAGGATGCACAGTTCGCCGATAGTACCGGGACTGGATACTTCACGGGCGCGGCAGGTGACTCACTCGTTCCCGTGCGGACAAAGGAAGACTATGATGGAGCCGAACCATCCGCGAGCGCAGTCAGCGCAATGAACTTGCTCCGCCTCTCGAGAATGCTGAATCAGAGCGCCTATGCCGAAGCAGCGGAACGCATCCTCGCAGGTTTTTCGTCCCTCATGGAGCGCACGCCGACCGCCGTACCGCAGATGCTTGCCGCGCTGGAGCTTCATTATTCCACTCCGCAGCAATGGATCATTGCGGGCAAAATGGGAGCGCCGGATACCATCGCCTTCGCGGCTGCTGTCCGGAAGGATTTCGCCCCAAATGCGTCAGTGATGCTGGCAGACGGGGCCGAGGGTCAGGCATTTCTCGCACGACACAGCGATGGGATATCCGCAATGACGCCGTTACATGGCGAGGCGACGCTCTACCGATGTGAGAATTTTGCATGTCAAACGCCGGTCACGCTCGCTCAGTTCATGCAGCGATCCTAGGCGGGTCACATTTTCCTCGCCATCGCTGCGATCCTGATTCATCGATTGAGAACGATGGCTTCGCCGCAAAATACAATCGCAATTGTTTACGACTACGATCAAACGCTGAGCCCTAACTACATGCAGGACGAAGCGTTGTTTCCGCACTTCGGGATTCACCCGAAAAGCTTTTGGGAGCGGTGCGGGGAGCTCGTTCAACAGGGCGGCTATGATAACGAACTCGCCTACATGAAGGTGATGCTCGACTACCTCGAGATGGATCGACCGACGAACGCGCAGCTTCGCGAACTCGGTGCCAAAATGAATTTCTACGCCGGGCTTCCCGAAATGTTTGAGGAATTCCGCACCGGGTTACTCACCCCGGAGCAGGTTGCGCACGGGATTACCGTCGAGCACTATATCATCTCCTCCGGCCTCAAAGTGCTCATCGAGGGCAGTCGTCTTGCACCGTATGTGCGTGCCATCTTTGGATGCGAGTTTGCCGAGGATGAAAAGGGCCGCATCTCATTCCCTCGGCGGGTAATTAGTCACACCCAAAAGACGCAATATCTCTTCCGCATCAACAAGGGGATGCTGGAGATGGCGGAGGATGTGAACGACCATATGCCTGCCGAACTGCGGCCCGTGCCATTCCCGAATATGGTGTATGTCGGCGATGGTCCCACGGATGTTCCGTGCTTTACGGTGATGCGCCGAAATGGGGGGCAAGCAATCGCAGTGTATAACGCCGAGGATCCAACGCGTTCGAGTTTTAAGAAATGTTACCAGCTGTGCGTGCACGCAGATCGAGTCAAAAACATCGCTCCCTCCGACTTCAGGCAAGGCAGTCATTTGCGCCTTCTCCTCGAGGAAATGGTTCATGAAATCGGTGACCGTATCGTCCAACGCCGACGGTCAGACGTGGAGGCTGGCACCGTGCGCGCGCCGAAGTTCTAGGTGGACAGTCATAGCGTCCAAGGGGATTTGTGATCATTCTCGACACCCTCGGGCCGATCCTACTGCTCATAGCGGTGGGAGTAATACTTGCACGGTGGAGGTTTCTCGGAGAGCAGTTTCAGGCGGACCTGAACAAATTGGCATTCTGGATCGCATTGCCAGCGATGATTTTTGAAAACGTGGCAACCGCAGGAACACCGGGCAGCCAAACAGGGTGGCTATTACTGACCACATTCGGAACCACGCTGACGATTTTTAGTGCTACTTGGCTCGTCGCCTTCCTCTGCGGCATGTCTACACAATCACTCGGAA
>JBGSMR010000234.1:0-9026 GCA_041740065.1 Chthoniobacterales bacterium | reverse complement strand
TTGTGCGGATTACCTTCGCATTGAATGGTGAGCATTCTCCAATCGGAATTGAAATTTACCTATGAGCACCTACGCACACCCTGAATCCCTGGTCACCACTGACTGGATGGCCGAGCATTTGAACGATTCGTCGATCCGAATTGTCGAGAGTAACGAAGACATCCTGCTCTACAGCACGGGGCACATTCCTGGAGCCGTTCATATCGACTGGCGCTCCGACCTCCAAGACCAGACGGTGCGGGACTACATATCTCCTGAAGATTTCGCCAGCCTCGCAGCAAAACATGGGATCAATAAAGACACAACGGTTGTGTTTTACGGAGACAAATCCAACTGGTGGGCGTGCTACGCACTATGGGCGTTTCAATTATTCGGCCATCAGAATGTCAAAATCCTCGATGGAGGCCGCGACAAGTGGATCTCCGAAGGACGTGAGACCACCCGTGAAGTCCCGAAATTTCCCTCTGCGGAGTATCCGGTGCCTCCTCAACGCCACGACGATCAAATTCGCGCATTTTTTGAAGACACCCTGGCTCACAGTCTGGAAAAAAAACCACTCATCGATGTGCGCTCGCCGGGTGAATTTGTTGGTGATGTCACGCATATGCCCGAATACCCTCAGGAAGGTGTGCTGCGCGGAGGGCATGTGCCTGGCGCCCGCAGTGTGCCGTGGAAACGTGCGGTCAAGGATGATTCGACGTTCAAGTCCGCAGATGAACTTCGTGCGATTTATGAATCTGAAATGGGTCTCAAACCAGGTGATGACGTCATTGCGTATTGCCGGATTGGCGAGAGATCGAGTCACACGTGGTTCGTGTTGAAGTATCTACTCGGTTACGAAAATGTACGCAACTACGACGGATCATGGACCGAGTGGGGCAATCGTGTGCGCGCCCCGATCGAGCGCGGCGCTTAATCGTCCGCTTCCGAGCTGCTGTCTGCGGGCTGTGCATCGCGCGCTCGAACGGTGCGCGCCCGCTTTGAGTCCGGACGCGAGGGTTTACCCAGAATTGAGTCGAGTTCTTCTCGGCGGAGTTGGCGCCAATAGCCGGTTTTTAGCCGCGCGTCCCGAAGCCCGCCAATCCGCACGCGGATTAATTTTTTCACGCGGTAGCCGCCGACGGTCCAGAGCATGTCACGGATTTGTCGTTTGAGTCCTTGCCTGAGAACAACCTTGAGCTTTGTTGGGGCGAGGGGGTGTACGCTGTGCATTTTCGCCCTTCCGGTTTCCAGCATGACTCCTTTTTGGAGTTTGGCGGTGAGTGTGATATCGAATGGCTTATCGATGACGACCTCGTATTCCTTTTCGATCTCATGGGACGGGTGCGTGAGTTCCTGCGCATAGTCGCCATCGTTAGTTAATACGATCAGGCCCTCGCTGTCTTTGTCGAGTCGACCCACATGGAATAACCGTCCGACGTCCTTTGGAATAAGGTCAAAGATCGTTCTCCGGTCGTCCTCGTCCGAACGCGTGCACACATATCCCGCAGGTTTATTGAGAAGAATGTAGGTGTGAGATTTTGGTTTTACCGGACGCTTGCCGACTCGGACGTCATCGCCTGGTCCCACCTGTGTTGCAAGTGAGGTGATGACGATGTTATTGACCCGGATCCGGCCTTCCAGCACCAGTTCTTCGCAGGCACGGCGGGACCCGAGGCCGGCGGCGGCGAGGTAGCGGTTAATTCTCATCATAAAAAAAGCACCCCGACACTCGCGTGCAGGGGTGCTCGGAAAAAGATCGATAGTCGCCCCGGGGAAGTTAATCCTCGGGCTTCGTCTTCGGCAGACCGATCACGCTTTGATTGGGTTCAAATAGTCCGCGCTTTTTCAGCAGCTCGACGCGTTCGAACCGCTTCAACACGCTTCGTTTCGCTTTGATCGCGCCTTTTCCTTTTAGGCTGGGATGTTGGCTCATAATTAGCCCGCTAGAGTGATCGACGTCGCGCCGCAGATCAATCTAAATCTCAGAAAAGATCACGATCCGTGCAGTTTCAATTTTAACCGCAGATTACACGGATGGACGCAGATTTATGGATATTATAAAATGAGATCCGCGGGAGTTCTGGTCAAGGTGCGACCCCTTTCGCGGTCGTGCATGTATCATCTGCGCTATTCTGCGCCATCTGCGGTTCCCCTTGTTTTGGAAATGAGATTTGCTCCTGCATTAGACCCATGTAACTTGACGGCGTGTCGCGTTTAGCAATTTTCAGCGTATTGGTAATGTCTATGATTTCTCCCACTTCCGCCGCGCCACCATGGCACCAATCCGACGCAGCGGATGACTTTTTTGGACAGAGCATCGCGGATCCCTTCCGGTGGCTGGAAGATCCGAGTTCGCCGGATGTGAGCGCATTTATCGAATGGCAAAATAAAAAGTCTTCAGCATGGATTCCGAGCGATGTCGCCGATGTCTACCGAACAAGGCTCTCAGAGCTAATCAACTATCCCCGGCAATCCGTCCCCGCACGATACGGAAAGTTCGTCATCACGCATCGAAATGCCGGCTTGCAGGCGCACATGGTCGTATTCAAACAACTCGGGATGGATGGTGAGCCAGAGGTCTTGATTGATCCGAATACATTCAGCAAGGATGGATCGATTTCCCTATCGCTATTGGATTTCACGCAGGACGGGACATTGGTGGCATATGGAAAATCGGAGGGAGGCAGCGACAACCAAACGGTACATGTGCGCGATGTGGAATCCGGAAAAGACCTGCCGGACATTCTCCCGGAGATGCGGTTCAGTGCCATTGCCTGGGCGCCGGACAATAGCGGTTTTTGGTATAACCGTTATCCGGACCCGGATTCCCGGCTGAATAATACTCTCTATTGGCACCAGCTAGGTACTGACCCGGCGACGGATGTGGCAATTTTTTCTGATCCGGAAAACCCCGAGGTCGCGGTGTATCCGGCCGTGAGTGAGGACGGAAAATATTTGTTCGTGTATCAAGTAGTTGGCACTGATCCGCGGAATGGGGTCCTCTTCCGTGAGATCGATCGGGACAAGGCGTCTGCGGAAGGCGGTTGGACAATCCTCTTCCAGAGCGGGATAGCCGAGTTCTCGGTTGTCGCGAATGTGGGATCGACGTTCTATGTTTATACCGATCTCGGCGCGCCGCGGAGGAGACTCACTGAAGTTGTGGCTGGGGCCGATGCATCCGAACGGATGACGGATGTCATCCCGCAGTCCTCCGACCTACTCAAAGAAGTTTCGTTAGTAAATGGAAAGCTGATCGCCCTCTCGACGCGCGATGTTCACAGCGTTTTGGAAATCCGGACACTTGATGGCAAGCTTGTCTCGGATGTGACCTTGCCCACCAAAGGAACAGTAGGTGCAATCAGTGGCCGTCCTGAGGATAAGGATCTCTATTTTCTGTTCACCTCATACACCGTGCCAGGAATTATTTTTCGGCTCGATATGGCTACAGGAATGACGGCGGAATATTACCGATCCGCGGTAAAGTTCGATCCATCGGCGTATGCAACGCGTCAAATTTTTGTCGACCGCGGAGGTAGTGCAATCCCGGTTTTCATCACTGCGCGCAAAGGTCTGGAGCGCAATGGAGCGAATCCAACCATCCTGTATGGCTATGGCGGATTTGGAGTCAGCCTAGAACCTGCCTTCAACCCTTTTCTCATACCCTGGCTGGAGGCTGGTGGGGTCTATGCGGTGGCGAATGTTCGCGGTGGCGGAGAGTATGGGACCGCGTGGCATGAGGCTGCCCGTCTCGGGGCGCGACAGACTGCATTTGACGACTTCACGGCATCAGCTGAGGAGTTGATCGCGGATAACATCACTTCGCCGGAAAAGCTCGCGATTGAGGGCGGAAGTAATGGCGGATTGCTTGTGCTTGTGTCCATGCTGCAGCGTCCCGAGTTGTTCGGTGCTGTGGTTTCGCAGGTGCCGGTCACGGCGGTGGAAAACCGCTGGATATGGCGATCGTCGAGCAATCAGAGATCTATGCGTTTCTGACGCGGGCTCTCAACTTAGCTCTACCAGAGGCTACGATGCCGACCATTGAAGTTTCCGGGGTTGATAAGTAGGATTCGCATTCATGACAGAAATCCTGCAACCGCAGATGGTGCAAAAAATTGGAAATGAGCTCGCCGTGGCGTGGAGCGATGGGCAGGAGTCTTATCTACCTCTCGAAATGTTGCGCCGTGCCTGCCCGTGCGCGCAGTGTGGCGGCGAACCGGATGTTCTGGGGCGGCTCATTCGACCGCAGAATATTTATTCCGGCGGCAGCTTTGAGTTGATGACCTATGAGTTTGTCGGAGGATACGGACTTCAACCACGTTGGCGCGATGGCCATAGCACGGGAATTTATTCGTTTCAATACCTCCGGCGTTTGGCGGCATCGCAGCCGGAAGCCTGATATCAGTCTTCTTCGGCCAGTGGTTCTTCGTCCGCTATGCCTGCAAGATTCGCCTCGAACGAAGCTTGGAGCTCTTGGGGATTTAAGACAGTAATCGTCCGCCCTCGCACGGCGATAAATCCGTCGTCCCTGAGCCGTGCGAATATCCGCGAGAGGGTTTCATGGCGTGTGCCTAACTCGCTAGCGAGGATACCCTTTGTCATCCCTATCTCGACGTCTGCCGGAGTGTTGGCGGTGATGTCGGGACAGCGCTCGAGCAACCAATGAAGGAGCCGGGTTTCGCCGTCTTTGAGCTTCATGCTCTCCAGCGATGCAATGAGTTCCTGAAGGTGGCGGTTCATTGCCTCGATCATTCGCAACGCAAGATCTGGAGACGTCTTGATCTTTACCGCGAGGTGTTGTTTTGGGATCAACATCACTTCACTTTTGACGACTGCGCGCATGTCAGCCGGGTACCCCACATCGCTTACGACAGCCGCTTCGGCGAGAGATTCGCCGGTGCGAAATAAATGAATCACTTGCTCGCGGCCATCCGTGGATACCCTGTGGGCATTGATGATCCCTCGCCGGACAATATAGAGCCCTACAGGGACATCGTTCTCACGAAACAGATACGATGACTTTTCGATCGTTTTTAGAATGGCAATTGCCGCATACTCGCGCAGCTCCTCCTCAGGCAGCCCTTTGAATAGCTCACAGGTGCGCAGCGAATACAGGATCGCCTCGGTCCGGAATGCGGAAATGCGCTCACTCCGGCGAACTTCAGGATCGGGATGGTGTCCCCTTGCAGTCACGCTGGCCACTGCTTCTGTAAACCCAAATCGCTCGGGCAATCCGGATGCGTTCCGGGACGTGCTCTGCCCGCTGGATGAATAATTCATTGCAAGCACCAGTGTCACAAATTCTGTCGGTGCCGTTAAGGAAAATCGCCGCTGATTTCCTAACTCGACCGACGCATCCAGCGAAGGATGCAACGATGTCCAATACTCGGGACGCCGATTTGACCGCTTTTCATCGTCAAAATGAACAAAAGTAAGCTTCGCGTAGTCTGCCGCGGAGCCTGTCGCCATCAACTAGATTCGTATGACTCGGTTGGCGTTCTGGAATCAATCCTATTCGCAGATCAGGTCTGCGCAGACCTGTGCAGCATCAAGGTGATCCTGTGCAAATTTCCGAGCTGCGCGGCTGTGCCTGTCATAATCCAGCGCCACAGCATTGACAGCATCAGCGGCCCCTTGAAGGTCCGAAAATGCCAGCACTCCTGCACCCGACGGCAAGTGCTGAGTCCATCCGGTATCCTGAACGACAACTGGCTTTCCGAGGGCGAGATAGCACGCGCTGCGGCAGCTGAACCACCCGCTTCGCGATTTGACGTAGCCATTTTTTGCTATGCTCCATTCGCCTTTAGAATTGGCAAGAAAGCTATGATACGTCGCATAATCCGGGAGATGCACATCAGGTTCGATGATTGTCCATCCCGCAGATTCCAGGCGACTGGTCGGGCGGTTGCGACCGATGCCCTGACCCATAGCAAGCACGAATGATTCGCTTGTGCAGGACGGTAGGTCGATGAAACGCAAAAACTCGATGTCCTTGTTTCCGTAAGCCTCGCCTTCAAATTCCTGCGGTGGATAGCTCGCCCAGTTCATCACGGTTGTCCACGCGCCCCGGGCAGGATGCGATGACAGCGGAGGCATCAATGTTTTTTCCCACCAATCAATCGCGATTGGTTGAATCGTTGGTTTCCAATCAAACCCTGCGGTGGGAACGCGGCAATCGGACTGGCCGACATTGAGGCCGAAGGTGAAATGCTCGTCGTGGGCCCGCAGGTGCTCGACGTAGGAGGGGCGGGCCAACGTGGCCAGGCCGATGTGCGTGAACATCGGATCCCCATCGATAAAGATTTTCCTCGGGATCTGCGAAACCACATCCCGCATCCAACAAGCCCCGGAAACATTGATGAATACTTCACACCCGGCAATCACCCGGTCCGCGAAATCTGCAGCCGGTCCATGATAGATCCCATCTGCCTCGTTGCGGTAAATCCATCGGTCCCCGAGGTCGAATTCATGCATGACCCGTTCCAGATACCCGACGTTGTATGAGCAATCGGATGATGGCTCTTGTTTTATCGGATCGTAGGCCCAGGTCGCTGTGTCCTCTAAATACCAAACATCATGACCTAGCGCCCGGAAGCCCAGAAGGTATTGGATGTAATCCCAAGTCACTCCACCGAACGCATATTGCCCAATCAATCCCGATACAAGAATCCGCATAACTTCGAATGTGTAGGCGATAGACCTTCAAATGTCATCCTGCCATTCAAGGCGACTCACGAAGGGAGATTTTTGCAGTGGTCTTCGGCTCAGCTCTGTTGGATTCCCAGCGACACCAGCAGCGCTTGGTTGATCTTTCCAGTCGCCACGAGATCACTTGCAACTTGATATTTTCTAATTGCAGCACTGGTTGCGGGTCCTACGGATCCGTCGATACTGCCGCTGTAGTATCCACGCCGAGTGAGTTCGACCTGCACTGCGGTTTCAATGGGGTAGGTCGCATACACCGGGTAAGAGACATAGTAAGGCTGAGTGAGGATATTCCACCCGGCATAGGCACCGAGGGGCGCGACGTATAGCGAGTTCACAGTGACATTAGCGGGACGGTAAACGCCGTTTGCGTAAACCGTGTTTGGCCGGTATCCGTTGAATCGTTCTGTCGTTGACGAGTAACTTCCGCCATTTGCCCCTTGGGCGTTAACGCTTCTTTCGCCGTAGGGTCCGACACGGGTGGATGAGGCGTCATAGGTGCCCCCGTTTGGCCCGGTCGCGCTTCGCGATCCAGTGCCAAAGCGCCCCACGGCGGTGCCTGATGCATCATAGGTTCCACCATCCGGTCCTGTGGCCTCCACGCTCCCAGACCGGTAGCGACCGTAGCGTTCTCCTTCAGCGTCAATACTTCCGCCTCGGGGGCCGTCTGCGGAGCGATCCACGGAGCCGCCGCCGCCTCGTCGGATGCCGGCGTCTGCGTGGGAGACGCAGAGCAGCGAAGCAAATACGGTTAGGGCGGCGAGTAGGAGTGATTTGAGGATGGGGGCTTTCATTGAGGTCTCGCCCGCAGGATGCCACGCTTAAGGTCTTTATAAAAGAGAATTAATACCGTCTCTCTTTCCCGATTGCATTTCACATTGGGAAGAATTGCACGCCGCAATGATCATCTTTAACGATATCCCGGAGCTGCGAGGTAAGCCCATTCATACTTGATTTGCCAGGGCACGAGCGGGCGTTGCGCTTGGAGAACCCCTAATGAGTTGTATGGCGCGTGTGTGCCGAGATGATTTGCTTGCGCAGCAGGTCGAGAGCACGCGTGGATCGGCATTGGCCGGTCTCTGCCAGAGGGGATGTCCGGGCCGCGAGCGCAGTTGCCTGGCACGAATTTGTGCGTGGGTTTGTGAGCAAGTGCGCTATGAGTCGTGTGAGAATTTGCCTCGTTAAAAAAATCGTGCCGATGGATCAAGACCCGGCAGAGAAGGCTGCCTTGCTTTTCAGCGAAATAGGCAGTCGCCGCACATTCACCGCGGACAGCATGGTCGCGGGTGCTGCCATTCAGTGGGGCGCTGGGTTGCTCACAGCGAGTCGCGATGACTTTGTTCGGCTCGAGCGCCAAGGTTTGAAACTACTCACACCGTAAAAGAATGGCGTAGATATTCTTTCCCTATTTGTGATTTAAAACGCAGTAAGGGCACGGATTTCGGTCCGTGCCCTTACTGTTTAAAATTCTGTAATACGGTCAGGCCTTTTCGACTTGCCAGTATTCGAGTTCCACGGGGGCGTCGCGCCCGAAAATACTCACTGAGACGCGGAGTCTTCCACGTTCAGGATCAATCTCTTCGACAATTCCATTTTGACTCTGGAACGGGCCGTCTGCCACTTTGACTTTGTCGCCGACTTCGAATTCGATTTTCGGCTTCACGTTGTCTTCGCGCTCGCGGACTTGCGCCAGCAGTGCCTCGACTTCTTTCGGGCGCATCGGAATCGGACGGTCCTTGGTGCCAGCGAATCCGATCACTCCGGTTGTCTCACGAATGAAATACCATCCTCGGTCCATGAGCTGATTGTTTTCGTCAAGCAGATGCATGTTAACGATGATGTAGCCGGGGAAAAACTTGCGCGTTGTCTCCGATTTTTTTCCTCGTTTAATTTCCTGCACACGTTCTGTTGGAACGAGCGCCTCGAAGATGACGTCTTCCAACTCTTCGGTCTTGATGCGCTTTTCGATATTGTCGCGCACTTTTTGCTCTTGTCCGGAGAGGACATGAACGACAAACCATTGGTCACGTGGAGCCAAACTCATTTACAAAAGGTAGGGATAGTGGCCGTATCAGGGCCGGATGAGGAAGTTAACGACATTGATGAGAACCAAGTCGAACGCAGCGATATAACCACCGATGAGGACCATGGCAATCATGACGACCACGGTGGAGTCCCAAAGCTCTTTGTAACGACGAAATCCCTTTTCATTGGGATCCCATGGCCATGTGGCCTTGGCCAGTTCGCCACGGACTTCGGCAGTAAATCGCGAAATTTTTGCAAACACGGCTGTGTAGTTTTAAAGGAATGTCAATGTTGTGAAATCAGGCCAGGAGGGACTC
>JBGSMR010000207.1:0-9687 GCA_041740065.1 Chthoniobacterales bacterium | reverse complement strand
TGGCGTGGTCTTGGTCTTGGCCACCTGGATGTTGTTCCATCCAGCTTTCATGATCGCGCTTGCCGCCAAAAAAAGAGCTACCGCGGTCAAGGGAACCTCTGAACGACTTCCCCTTGCAGGTCGGAAGTGAAACGTGAGCAGGGTTCCTGCGTCACCTTCAAAAAAGTTTGGCCTGATATTTCTCCAAGTCGCCTACTTGACATCGTGCCCGCGATTCCCGCAGCGGGCACTTGTGCCGCTCAGCCCTCGCAACTCGCTTCCAACACAAGTTTTTAGGTTTCAAAAAACTGCCGATATCCATAGCTATGTTTACGATTTTAATTTTTTTCCATATTCTCAAGATTAAGCTCCATAAAAAATGTTTGGGGGCGCAGCAGCGGGGCAAAAACATTTTGCGAGCAAGAAGGAGAGCCCGAAGAAAGTCTCCGGACTCTCTGGTTACCGCTCGTTAAACGCTACGCCTTCGGTCTGGGGCGGCGTTTTTTGGGTTTGCTTTTCTGGCTTGTGACGGGGGTTTCCGAAGACTCTATCCAAGACATCAGAAGTCCCATAGCAACTTCGCAGAGGACCCCGATGATGAGTTTTTCAATCTTCATTGCGATTTCCTTCTGGTGCAGAGCCCGTTTCGATTCAGTCGCTAGGCGCACTAAACGAAGTGCCCTGGCCCAAACCTTCATGAATCAATCGATCGACCAGTTTCGTCATTGGAATGCCACGACGTTTGGCTTCGAAATAGAGGCATGCGATCAGTGACCGCGAAATTCGCGGACTGTAGTAATTCGTTACGGACCTTTGTTTTGCGGCCCATAAACAGCGAAAGCCTCCAGACGCTTGAGTAAGCGCCGGAGGCTTTGAAATTGATGACAATGGAGGCAGGTGACTTTTGAAACTCGTTGAGGGAGATACTACTGGAAGTGCCGAGTGCAACGACCGACTGCTTGTCCTATTTTGTCTCGAGAAATCCACCTACATGCATCATGATCCCGCGTTTATGGCTTTGGCGACCTCTGGCAATCCGGACAAGAAACATCTCACCGAAGCGGATATTCGGACAAAATTCATCATGCCTGCCATCATCAGCAGCAACTGGGATTTGATGACTCAGATTCGGGAGGAGGCATTTTTCACCAATGGGCGTGTCATTGTGCGGGGGAAGACCGTTCAGCGTGGAAAAGCAAAAAAGGCAGACTATCTGCTCGACTACAAACCGAACCTTCCCCTTGCAGTCGTAGAGGCGAAGGACAACAACCACTCGCTCGGCGACGGGATGCAGCAGGCGCTGGAATACGCTGAGACTCTGGACATTCCCTTCGCCTACAGTTCAAACGGCGATGCCTTCCTTGAACACGACCGCACCGCTGCCGCTGGCACAGTCACCCGCGAAATCCCGCTCGATCAGTTTCCGTCTCCCGAGGAACTCTGGACGCGATACTGCAATTCCAAAGGACTCACCCCCGAACAAATCACCACCACAACCCAGGACTACTACGACGACGGATCAGGAAAAAAGCCCCGCTACTTCCAAAGCACGGCCATCAATCGCACCGTGGAAGCGATTGCCCGTGGGCAGAACCGCGTCTTGCTCGTCATGGCCACAGGCACGGGAAAAACCTACACGGCATTCCAGATCATCTGGCGGCTTTGGAAGGCGAAGAAAAAAAAGCGCATCCTCTTCCTCGTCGACCGGAACATTCTTGCCAACCAGACGAAAAGCAACGACTTCAAGCCGTTTGGCACGGCGATGACGAAGATCACGAACCGGAATGTTGATAAATCCTTCGAGATCTACTTGAGCCTCTACCAAGCGGTGAGCGGCACCGAGGAAGAACAGAACATCTACAAGCAGTTCTCTCGCGACTTTTTCGACCTTGTGGTTGTGGACGAGTGCCACAGGGGTAGCGCAGCCGAAGACGCCGCTTGGCGTAAAATCCTCGAATACTTCTCCTCTGCCACCCAGATTGGCCTCACTGCCACCCCGAAGGAAACGAAGGACGTTTCCAACATCAATTACTTCGGCGAACCGATCTACACCTACTCGCTCAAACAGGGGATCGATGATGGATTCCTCGCCCCCTACAAGGTCATCCGCATCGGCCTCGACAAAGACCTCGACGGCTGGCGTCCCGAGAACGGGCAGCTTGATAAATTCGGGAACGAAATCGAGGACCGCGAATACAACGACCGGGATTTTGACCGGAACATGATCCTCGAAAAACGAACCGAGGTCGTTGCCGCCAAGATCACGGAATTTCTCACAGCCACCGACCGTTTCTCTAAAACGATCATCTTCTGTGAGAACATCGACCACGCCGAGCGGATGCGGCAGTCATTGGTGAACGCGAATTCCGACCTCGCCGCCGCCAACAGCAAATACGTGATGCGGATCACCGGCGACAATGACGAGGGCAAGGCACAGCTCGACAATTTTATTGATCCTGAGAAGACGTATCCGGTGATCGCCTGCACCTCCCGGCTCATGACCACTGGCGTCGATGCGCAGACCTGCAAGCTCATCGTGTTGGACCGTCGCATCCATTCGATGACGGAGTTCAAGCAGATCATTGGGCGCGGTACCCGCATCAATGAAGAATACGACAAACTGTACTTCACCATCATGGATTTCAAAAGGGCGACCTCCCTGTTTGCAGATCCGGACTTCGATGGTGAGCCGGTTGTCATTTATGAACCCGGCCCCTCCGATCCCCCGATCCCGCCAGAAGAAGGTTCCGGTTCATCGACAGAAGAAGAGCCCGGCCAATACGGTCCGACGACCGGCCCCGGCGGCACAATTGTCGATCTGCCCCCTCCCGGGATCACAAAATACTACGTCAACAACGTCGAGGTTCGTGTTGCCACCGAGCGCGTCCAGTACCTTGACGGCAACGGCAAACTCATCACGGAATCCCTCAAGGACTATTCCCGTAAAACAGTCCGGGAGGAATTCGCCTCGCTGGATGAATTCCTCACCGTCTGGAATGACGCCGAGCGGAAGCAGGCGATTCTGGAGGAACTCGCCGGCAAGGGAGTCTTCTTTGACGAACTCGCCGATCAGGTCGGACGCGGTTATGACGCCTTCGATCTCATCTGCCATGTCGCCTTCGACGCGCCACCACTGACGCGGAAGGAGCGTGCAGAGAAGGTAAAGAAGCGCAACGTGTTCGCCAAATATGGCGACAAAGCCCGCGCCGTCCTCGATGCGCTTCTCCAGAAATATGCCGACAGCGGCATCACCAGCGTCGAGTCACCGGAGATTCTAAAAGTGGACCCGCTCACCGCCCACGGCACGCCCGTGGAAATCGTCAAACTCTTCGGAGGCAGAGACGGCTATCTCGCCGCCATCCGCGAACTCGAAACCGCCCTTTATCACAAAGCTGCCTGACCCATGCCCAACGTCTCCAACCTCATCAAAACCATCCAGGACATCATGCGCAAGGACGCGGGTGTGGATGGTGATGCGCAGCGCCTAGCCCAGCTCGGCTGGATGTTCTTCCTGAAAATCTTCGACGACCGCGAAAAGGAGATGGAGGTCCTCCGCGACCACTACCGTTCCCCGCTGCCCAAGGAACTCCGCTGGTCCAACTGGGCCACCGACGAGGAAGGTATCACCGGCGACGCCCTCCTCGCCTTCGCCAACAACGACCTGCTGCCCAAATTAAAAGTCCTCTCCGGCAGCGGCGACATCGTCACGCTCATCCGGGCCGCCTTCGACGGTGCCAACAACTACATGAAGAACGGCACGTTGATGCGCCAGGTCATCAACAAGATCAATGGCATCGACTTCAACTCCACCGACGACCGCCACCTCTTCGGCGACATCTACGAAAAGCTCCTCAAGGACCTCCAGTCCGCCGGCAACGCCGGTGAATTCTACACCCCCCGCGCCGTCACCCAGTTCATCGTCGAGCAGGTCGATCCCCGCCTCGGCGAGACCGTCCTTGATCCCGCCTGCGGCACCGGCGGCTTCCTGGTCTGCGCCATCGAGCATCTCCGCAATCAGGCCAAGACCGCTGCCGACGAACGCGCCCTCCAAACCTGCTTCGCCGGCATCGAGAAAAAGCACCTGCCCCACGTCCTGTGCATGACCAATCTCCTCCTGCACGGCATCGACGTCCCCTCCAACGTCCGCCACGACAACACACTCGCCCGCCCCCTCCGTGACTGGGGCCCGAAGGAGCGCGTGAACGTCATCGTCACCAACCCGCCCTTCGGCGGCATGGAGGAAGACGGCATCGGGGCCAACTACCCCGCCGAGTTCCGCACCCGGGAAACGGCCGATCTCTTCCTTGTGCTCCTCATGAAGATCCTCAAGCCCGGCGGCCGCGCCGGTCTTGTCCTCCCCGACGGCACCCTCTTCGGCGAAGGCGTGAAGACCCGCATCAAGGAATCCCTCCTCACCGAGTGCAACCTCCACACCATCGTCCGCCTGCCCAACGGTGTCTTCAATCCCTACACTGGCATCCGCACCAACCTCCTCTTCTTCACCAAAGGCACGCCCACGAAAGAAGTCTGGTATTACGAACACCCCCTACCCGCCCGGCGCCAAAAGCTACAACAAGGGCAAACCCATCCGCATCGAAGAGTTCGATCCGATAAAAATCTGGTGGGGCGACGAAGCCGACGGCTTTGCATCCCGCGTGGAAAACGAGCAGGCCTGGCGCGTGTCTATCGACACCATCCGCGCCGGCGGCTTCAACCTCGACCTCAAGAACCCGCACCGCTCCGACGACGGCCCCGGCGACGTGGACCACCTCCTCCCCGAATACGAAAAGCTCCTCGGTCAGATCGCCGACACCCGCAGCCAGTTAAAAGCCCAACTTCTGGAGGCCCTGTCGCGATGAAAAAGAAACCAGCCGCCGCCAAACGCGTCCCCGTCGCCAAGGCCAAACCCCCCAAGGATGGACTCACCCCGCTCATCACGGAGGTGCGCGGCCTCATCCAGTCCGCTCGCCGTGGCGTGTCCTCGGTGATCGATACGTTCCAGGTGATGACCAATTTCGAAATCGGTCGCCGCATCGTGGAGCACGAGCAGAAAGGCGAGAAGCGTGCGGCGTATGGGGCTCAACTGTTGAAGGACCTTTCGGGCCGGCTGACAGTGGAATTCGGGCGGGGATTCTCCGCCGTGAACTTGTCGAACATGAGACGCTTTTTCCTCCTTTGGCAGGAGCGGGTGCAGATTTTTCAGTCAGCGACTGAAAAATTGAGTCTGCCCTCGTCAAAACGACAGTCGGCAACTGACCAAACGACAATTATTCAGACGGTGACTGAAAAATTTGGCTCACCCCCATTTCTCTTAAGCTGGACACACTACGTCGAGCTGCTCGGCATCAAAGACCCGGACGAACGTAGCTTTTACGAAATCGAGTCGGCCCACTCAGGCTGGAACGTCCGAGAACTCAAGCGCCAGAAAGCCTCCTGCCTCTACCACCGCCTCGCCCTCAGCCGCGACAAGGCCGGCGTGAAACGCCTCTCCGAGAAAGGCCAGATCCTCACCAAGCCCGAAGACGCGTTAAAAGACCCCTACGTGCTCGAATTCCTCGGGTTGGACGAGAAGTCCGATCACTCCGAATCCGACCTCGAATCCGCCATCATCACCCACCTGGAAAAATTCCTCCTCGAGCTGGGCAAAGGCTTTCTCTTCGAAGCCCGCCAAAAGCGTTTCACCTTCGATGCCGACCACTACTTCCTCGACCTCGTTTTCTACAACCGCCTCCTGCGCTGCTACCTCGTCATCGACCTGAAGCTCAACAAACTCACCCACCAAGACCTCGGGCAGATGCAGATGTATGTGAACTACTACGACCGCCACGTGAAGCTGGCGGAAGAAAATCCCACCATCGGCATCGTGCTCTGTCGCGAGAAAAACGACGCCGTCGTGAAACTCACGCTCCCGAAGGACGCCAACATCCACGCCAAGGAATACCAACTCTACCTGCCCTCGAAAGAACTGCTCAAAGCCAAGCTCCTCGAATGGACCCGCGCCGAGGAAGCCAAGGCATGAAGCTCGAAACCTTCTTCCAAAAGTTCGACCAATTCGCCGACGCCCCCGACGCGGTGTCAAAGATGCGCGAGCTGGTGCTGCACCTCGCTTTCGTGGGAAAGCTGATACCTACCGCAGAGCGATGGCCGCTGAAACCGCTGAAATCACTCGCAATAAAGATTGGCAGTGGAGCCACTCCAGCAGGGGGAAGAGAATCCTATTTCATCGAAGGCATTCCGCTCATTCGCTCGATGAATGTCCATTTTGCTGGCTTCGAGCCCAAGGGACTCGTGTTCCTCAGCGACGAGCAGGCGAAGCAACTTTCCAATGTTATCGTCCAGCTCGGCGATGTGCTGCTGAACATCACCGGTGCTTCGATTGGCCGCGTGACCACCGCACCATCGGAAATGGTAGGCGCGAGGGTCAACCAGCACGTCGCCATCATCCGCCCGACCAAAGAACTCGATGCTCAGTTCTTGGCGAAATTCTTAGCCAGTCCGGCAAATCAAACAATGATCGACGACGTCCAAGTCGGCGCGACACGCGAAGCGTTGACCAAGGGGATGATCGAGCAATTCGAAATCCCCCTCCCGCCCCTTGCCGAGCAAAAGCGGATCGTGGCGAAGGTGGATGAGTTGATGGCCTTGTGTGATCGGCTGGCTTTGCAGCAGCAGGAACGGGAGACGCGGCACGCCGCGCTCGCCCGCGCGTCGTTGTCCCGCTTTGCCGAAGCGCCCACCCCGGCCAACCTCGAGTGGATCTTCCACCCGTCCTTCCCGATCCCCCCCGCCGACCTCCGCAAAGCCATCCTCACCCTCGCCGTCCAAGGCAAACTCGTCCCCCAAGACCCCAACGACGAACCGGCGGAGGATGGACTTCGCTCCTGTGGCGTTGACCTAAAACGGTGGGCTGTTTCGAAAGATGAGGAACGACAGGATGTCCCGTTATCGTGGACTTGGATTAGGTTCGCAGGTGTTGGCGAACAGCGGCTCGGCAAGATGCTGGATGCCGAAAAAAAACCGTGGGGAATCGAAACCTTATCTCAGAAATACCAATGTGCAGTGGATGCGTTTTGAACTCGATGACGTGAAGGAAATGCGCGTTGAAGAACGGGAGGAGGAGGAACTTCGACTGAAAAACGGCGACCTGCTTATTTGTGAAGGTGGCGAACCCGGACGCTGTGCAATCTGGCGAGACGACGTTCCCGAAATGTATTTTCAGAAAGCCCTTCACCGCGTCCGCCCGTGCGATGCAATTCTGTCTGAGTTCTTGGCTTTAAATCTTCAAATTGACTGCCGCAACGAAGTGTTAGCGGGCTACTTTACTGGTGCGACGATCAAACATCTTACAGGGCGTTCCCTCAGTGCATATCCGATCCCCATCCCACCCCTCGCCGAACAACGCCGGATCGTGGCCAAAGTGGACCAACTGATGGCCTTGGTGGACGCCTTGGAGCAACAACTCTCCGCCTCCCGCGCCACCGGCGCCAACCTCCTCTCCGCCCTCGTCGCCGAACTCACCGGCACCACCTCACACCTGCCCGATCATCCATGAGCAGCACTCCCACCGCCCGACAGGAGCATTAGGGGTCAGGCATGGATTATTGACATTCTTTTCGCTCCGGGCCGAAAACATGCCAGAGTCGAGTGACGCGGCTACAGTTTCGCATAGATTCCGCAGGGTCATTGGACCGTATGATAAAAAGCGGATATCACCAGAAACCGACTTCAATGACGGTGAAGAATGATGAAACCACTTTTTGGCTGATCTGTGGAAAAAATAACCTGTTAGAAGGCTGGCGAAACCTACAAAGACGGTTCGATATGTCAATAAACCATGCCTGGCCCCTCATCCGCTTCGATCGGATATGCTCAGTATCATGCCTACAAAAACTCGCGCACAGCGCGGCTTGATTAGGCCTCCACGTCTTGGGCTGCCAAGTATCGTTCGGCGTCGATTGCTGCCATGCATCCCATGCCTGCGGCAGTGATGGCTTGCCGGTAAACGGAATCCGCACAATCGCCCGCTACGAAGACGCCAGGCACATTGGTGCGGCTGCCTTCATACTGTTGGACGTAGCCACTTTCATGCAGGTCGATCTGCCCGGCAAAGACCTCGGTATTCGGTACGTGCCCGATAGCCACGAAAACACCGGCACAATCCAATGTGGAGGCAGCCCCCGTGTGGATGTCCTTGATGCGGACACCCGTCACCACGTCTCCGCCGAGCACTTCTTCCACGACGGAATTCCATACCGGCAGCACCTTCGGATTTGCCAGGAGGCGGTCTGCCATAATCTTCGAGGCGCGAAGCGAATCTCTCCGGTGGACCAGATAGACGGTGCTTCCAAAGCGGGTCAGATACATTGCTTCCTCACATGCCGAGTCGCCGCCACCGACGACTACCAGCGGCTGATTGCGAAA
This sequence comes from Chthoniobacterales bacterium, assembly GCA_041740065.1. Classification (GTDB taxonomy): domain Bacteria; phylum Verrucomicrobiota; class Verrucomicrobiia; order Chthoniobacterales; family JAATET01; genus JBDNGG01. The sequence continues at coordinate 1,287 of JBGSMR010000207.1, read as the reverse complement.
CATCGGAAGGGCTCCATCACAGGTTGCGCAATACGTGACGCCTTTATTTTCGAGTTCATGTTCGCCGGGCACACCGAGATGCCGGTGGCGAGCGCCGGTGGCGATGATCAGCGTTCGGGTTTCAATTTCGGTGGTGCCGTCCACGGTAATCATTAACGTTTTTTTCGACAGATCCACCGCAGTGACCTTGGTGAGATACTTAACTTCCGTGCCAAAGCGTTCCGCCTGGGCCTGCATTTCGGCCATTAAATTGTATCCATCCACGCCTTCTTTAAAACCCGGGAAGTTTTCGACAATCGTGGTTGTCGTAAGGAGCCCTCCGGGCTGCATGCCAGTGATCAGGAGGGGGTTCAGACTTGCCCGTGCAGCATAGATGGCGGCCGTCCATCCAGCACAGCCGGATCCAATAATGGTAACGTCTCTGATCATGATTCAATAAAGGTGCGCCCACAAGTTCTATGCGTCAACGCGAATATCTGTCTTGACAAATATACGACATGATGCATGTTCAAGGTGCGATGGAGATGGTTCAAATTTATCAATGTCTGTGTGATGTAACCCGGCTGAGGATTCTTCATCTACTTGGCAGCGGGCCGTTGTGTGTCTGTCATTTGCAGGAAATCTTGGATCTTCCGCAGACCAAAGTATCCCAGCATTTGGCCTATTTGCGCAAGCATGGGATGGTAGAATGTCGTCGTGCTGGCACATGGATGGTTTACCGCCTGCCGTCGCGGGCTCCTGCTGCGCTCGTGCGGCATTTGCAGTGTTTGCAGGATTGTGCACAGACCGATCCCCGCATGAAGGCTGATCGGAAGGCCCTGACAAAAATGAAAATTGACCGGGTAGCGCTCGAAGTGGGTCGGGCCAGCAAAGGCTCTGAGGTCACGCGGCAGAAGAGATAAAATTATGAAATCATCCCCAAGCATTCAGATTTACGACCCGCCGATGTGCTGCTCCAGCGGGGTGTGTGGGACCGAGATAGACCCGTCTCTTGTGTCGTTGGCTGGATTTTTGGATCAGATAAAGTCCAAGGGAGTGTCGGTGGAGCGATTCAACCTCGCGCAGCAACCGCTCGCATTCATCCAAAATCCCGAGGTGAAGGCCTTACTAGATACAGAAGGTGCGGAAGGATTGCCGCTGATATTTGTCAATGGAAAGCGGGCGGTGGCTGGCCGGTATCCGGATCAAGCGGGGCGGCTCGCGATGGCGCGCTTGGTATGGGATCTGCCCTTGGAGGAGGTTTAATGTCTGCGGATACAAGTTGGTTTTCCGCGCAGCTCCATGAAG
>JBGSMR010000347.1:0-3745 GCA_041740065.1 Chthoniobacterales bacterium | reverse complement strand
GCATCCGATGCCCCAGCCCCATTTGGACTGCGTCACCAGCGGTTCTTCAGGAGCGACGATAAATGGTTTGCCGGAGGCAGCGAGCGGCGGTTCTTCCAAGCTGGCGTTTGGAATAGTCTGGGCCTGGAGCACAGAGGTTCCCAGCAGTCCGGCAATGGCAAAAGCGCGGATGATCGGGCGGAGAATGGAGGGAGCTTGTGTTTTCATAAATGGAAGTGTCGGACTGCGAACTAAATCTTTGTGACAGTCAAATCTCGCCAGCTTTGGACGGCCCTCCGTCCGGAAAGGCGCGCCTCTGCGACGAGGTGGTATTCCCCTTGATTGGCAGGTGCTGTCCACGGGATTTGCAGGAGCGTCCTGCCATGAGGCGTGACGTGCAGCGGAACCCGCGCCACAATTTTTCCGGCACGACGCGGTGGCACGACCTGAGTATTAGGAGAAATCCGCAGCAGCAACTCCCCGCGCACTTCGTCGGGCAGGTCGTTGATCACGGCGACCGGTACCGGGCGGTTCGCATCGCGGGGCGCAAATTGCAAGTCGCCCCACCAGTCAATCATCACGCCGACGGGGTCAAATGCATCCCTGACAAAACGCTGAAAGATCGGCTCGATGAGAACCTTCTCTACGTTAACGAGGTCGTCACTCGTCATGCCCTCGGTGTTGCCGTAGGCATCGGAGAGGAGATTGGGTGCAGCAGTTTGTGGGTCCTTTCGGGAGATAAGGCCAATGATTTCGCCCTGGCTTCCGTGCATCAGCTCGGGATGGACGGCGTCTGGCGCAGTACCCATCCCTGGTCGGGAAAATCCGAGCAGGCAGAAGTGCTGGATGCCGGCGACCTGTTGGTGCGAGCGCCAGAACTCGGTCTTGGCAGCAAACAATCGAGCCCGCGTGGTGCGTAATTGATCGATGGTGGGATTGGCTCCGAGGAGGCTGGCATAAACGGCTTGAGTTCCCTTGGTCGGGGTGCCGTTCCGATTGAGCCAGAGCCAGGCGTATTCGTTGATGATGACTGGGCCGCCGCCGTAGGGTGCAGTGTTATTGGTGAGTGAGCCTTCCAGCCCGGGTCTGGGCGGACGCTTGGCAAAGTCCACCATATCGAGCGTTCCGCCGATGCCTGCATACGGGTGCGCTTCGAAGACGTCTGTTTCTTCGCGGTAATGACCCCAGCCATTATCCCACGGGCGGTTCGAGAGATCGAGGTTTCGCACGGCGCGAATGGCTTCGCCTGTGACCTCGCCCTCCGTTTCATTCTGCGCGTCCCAGATGACCACGCAGGCATGATTCCAACGCTCCTGCATCCACTCGGTGAACTCGCGTACGAGTTGGTCGCTTTTGAGCTCCTCCGGCCAGCGGTTCACATACCAGATCGGGAATTCGTCCTGAATGAGAATTCCTTCCTCGTCGGCGATGCGATACCATGCTTCCGGGGGGAATCCGATGCAGTAGCGCATGGAATTCCAATTCATCTCCTTGACCCTTCGGTGCAGGCGGCGAACCCACTTGGCATCCCAGGGTTTGTTGCCACACTCGGAGTCTTCAAAAAATCGGAAGAGACAGGTGTTCGAGCCGCGCAAAGGATAGCGTTTGCCGTTGAGCACGCCGAACCCGGTCTCCCGGTCGAAGCGGAATGACCTCATACCAAATCGCGTTTCAAAAGAATCCCCCACCGTGGAGACCTCGAGATCATAGAGGAACGGATCCTCTGGCGACCACAAGCGGCAGTCATGGATCGGAATGGAGACAACCACCTCCTGTTCGGCATCAGGGGCAAAATCCACATCTGGCAGTTCCGCAATGCCCGCAACGCATCTGCTCCGGGATTCCCTCACGGTAAATCTGACTGCACCCGTTCCAGCCTCAGAGCCTGCATTCCGAAGAAGCGCGACCACGCGCACGGTTTGGGCTTCGATATCCGGCACGGTCTGCACCCGCACCACATGCTGCGTCCCGGTGAGGTGAAGCTCCACGGAATCGTAGATCCCCGGGCTGTAGCGGATTTTTTCAAAATCGAATCCATCGGCCACTGAGCGTGGCACTGACTCCCGCCAGGCACCCACGCGGATGACAATTTCGTTGGGGCCGCGCTTGAGATGCGGACGCACGTCGAACCATCCGGGAGTGAAACATGGCAGATGCTCACCCGCGAAGTGGCCGTTGACCATGACTCGGGTTCCATATGTGGCCTTGTAAACCTTCAGCAGCGCAACAGGCGGCATCTCTCCAGTAACCCGGAACGTCCGTCGATACCAGAAGGCCTCGCGGCGTGGGCTGTTGAGGCCCACTTGTTCGAACGCGGGGGTAGCCAGATCCACCAGCCCCGGCACCGGAACGACGCGGTCGAAGGTGGGCGGACATTCCTCCATGCCCCCCTCGGCAATCTGCCACTTCCCATCGAGGCGGAGGACCTTGCGGATGGAGGTCATTACCTCGGATTTTTCGTTGGAAGATTCCACCGGAGCTTAGCGTTTTCCCAGCAGGAGATTCATGATGTAAAGGTCCAGCTCCTCATACTCGCGGGCAGCGATCATGGCCTGGATCTGCGATGCGTCTGCGGCACGGGATGCTTCGAGCAGTTGGTTAAAAACGGCGAGGCTGTTGGAAAGGTGTTTGGTCACGCAAGAGCCCGGCTGAGCGCGCATGGCTTTGACATCAAGGCCGACCCATTCCCCTCTGCTGCCGTACCCGTGTTGATCGAGGATACGCACCTGATTGAACGCCCGACGCAAGTCCACCGCGCCGAAGCTCTTGTCCTGATCAAATTTCAGTCCGTTTTGATCGTTCAGGTGCACCGACCAGAGCTTGTTGTGCGCCAGAGCGAAGCCCATCTCGTCCGAAGGATCCAACCCGGCCAGGATCGCATGGGCACTCTCAATCACCACCCCGACGCGGGAAGCATCACGGGTCAGCAACCCGAGCGCAATCGCATGGCCGGTGGTCGGAAGGTAAGTGTGATCCATTGGCTCGTTGGGTTTAGGTTCGATGGCCAGGCGGATCTTGGGGTCGTAAGCGAGCAGCGTGTCGGCGGCTTCCGCAAGACGCTCCACCGCCACGCGGCTATCTTTGGCTTCCCGGAGATAGGTGCCTTCGCGGGCAAGCCAGAGCACGATGAGATCGGTGCCGAGGGCTCGCGCAATGTCAATCGTTCGCTTGCTGCGGTCCATGGCATATCGACGACAGGCAGCATCATTCGAGGTGTATCCGCCATCAATGGTGCGGGGATCCATCCAGAGCCGGGGTGCGACGAACTCTGCGACGAGACCATTTTCGGAGAGTGACTTTTTTAACGCCTTCGCCCGCTGGACAATCTGGCTCGGCGTGAGCTTGTCCATTTCCGGCACCGCATCATCATCGTGCAGCTGAATCCCATCGAATCCGAGTTTTTTGTAAAGCCCGAGCTTTCGCTGAAAGGTGACTGGCTTGCGCACATCTGGTCCGAAGGGATCTGCGCCCTCATGGATGTTCCATGGGCCGAAGGAAAATCGAAAAGTGCCGGTTGTTGGGCGGGAAGTCGTTAGTTTTTTCATGATTTGGATGGGAGGATTTTGGGAGACTTTCGGAGTGTGGATAAAAGCAGTGCCCGGGCCCTTCGTGGCACCCGGGCACTTTATATTGAGGACGGTTCGATCAGACCGCGCGGCGGCGGCGAAGGACAGCGAGAGCGGCGAGTCCCACGCCGAGAATCGCCCACGTGGCCGGTTCCGGAACAGCGGTCAACTGAATGTCGGAAACAGCCCCGAAGATCGCG
>JBGSMR010000185.1:0-3960 GCA_041740065.1 Chthoniobacterales bacterium | reverse complement strand
CTGGCGTCATCAGTTGCCCATTATGCGCCGTTGAGGTCGCCCCTCGAGTTTGGTGTTATGGGGCTTGTGGTCTTGCTCTTCATGGGTGTCTTATATCTGCAATCGCAACTACCAAGCTGGTCTGGAACGCGTGTTGGCCGGTCCTTTTACGTCCATGCATCCCAAGGGTTTTACCTTGGGGCGATCGCCAACCGCTTAACCCTCGCCATCTCTGGCAAGGACGCTGCTAAAATTTGATAGATCTTAATTTTTGAACCAAAGTATGAATACTACTGAAGCCCCGCACGCCGATGCGTCCAGCACTACCGAGCAGCTTTCGATGATTGTAGTCGCCAAGGCTGCATGTCAACGGATCGCTCCGCTCTGGCCGCTACAGAATTTTGTTGCGGTCAACCCGTTTGTCGGACTCACCGATCGACCATTCGTCGATACCTGCGACCTCATCCGACGGATTGTCCCGGGAGGTATGCAGATGCCTTTGAGCTTTTACCATGAAAAGTTTGAATCGGGAGAAATTACCGTTAACGACTTGGACGCCGCGCTCGGTCAGGGTAGGCAGCTGCTCCAAGGGGCATGGGGTGAGGCGGTCTCTGCAATTGATGCAGAAAAATTGATCCAGTCAGTGACCGCGGCGCCGACGGTGATAAGTGGATCGGAACTATTTTCCGTTACGGAGGCGGTGGACAACGTGCACGGAACGTCTTGGGCGTTTGCTGTCACAGAAACCATTGCCCAGTTTTGCTCTGAATACTTCGACCACGGTCAATCGGCCTGGCGCCTGCCTTGGAGAGAACTGCCGCTTTACACTGCGTGGCGGGAGAAGGCCTTAATTAATCTAAACGCTGAAGTCCTTGGCTTGTGCGAATTTCGGCAATGGGTGAAGGGACTTCCTGAGGATCCCGAGGAGTCCATCGCGCATTCCATGAGTTTGCTCGGCATAGACAGCGATCACGTGGGCGATTTTTTCCATAGCCAACTCATGAGCATCCGCGGTTGGGCGGGTTACGTGCAATATCTCGTGCGGGAGAAGAGCCTCAGAGGCCAGGAGGATGATGCTTTGCTTCAACTACTCGCGGTCCGGCTAGCTTACGATGCAGCTCTGCTCGCCCAATTCGATAGCCCCGCACTGAGGGAGTTTTGGTCGGTAACCTCGCCATCTGTCCCGCTTCATTCTCCAGAAACTCTTCATGCTTTCCTCTGGCAGCTTGCTCACGAACATGCTTGGCAGCGGCAACTTCTAAGCAAGCTGCGGTTGGAGTCATCCGCACCAAAGGTTGAACGGTCCGCAGCGCAGGCGGTTTTTTGTATCGACGTGCGTTCTGAAATTTTCCGGCGGGCGCTCGAATCCGCGGCACAGGATGTCGAAACCATCGGCTTCGCCGGTTTTTTTGGACTACCCATAGAATACATCCCGTTTGGTAAACACGAAGGTACCGCGCAGTGCCCGGTGTTGCTCACTCCGAAGTTTCGGGTGCGCGAGACGCTGAAGAATGCTGAACCAGATGCCGTGGATGCCGCGTGGAAGCGGCAGCGGATTGGTAAGCGGCTTACGCATTCGTGGAATTCATTCAAAACATCCGCCATCTCCTGCTTCTCTTTTGTTGAGACAGCCGGTCTGGCATTCGGACCGAAACTCGCCCGGGATGCATTCGTTCCCACGTCTAAGTCTCATGCCCATCAGCATGCATGCGGTCCTCAGCTTTCAATAGCCGATGGGGGCGCGACGGGTATATCCGAAAACGATCGCGTTGCACTCGCACTCGGTGCCCTGCGCCATATGGGCCTGAGAAAAAATTTTGCGCGGCTTGTCGTGATCGTTGGTCACGGCAGCGAAACCACGAATAATCCGTATGCCTCAGGCCTTGATTGTGGGGCGTGCGGCGGACACGCCGGGGATTCCAATGCGCGGGTAGGCGCGGCGATCCTGAATGATCCCGCGGTCCGCGTGGGGCTCACGACACACGGCGTCGACATTCCCAGCGACACGCATTTTCTCGCTGGCCTGCACAATACCACGACCGATGACGTAACTCTTTTCGATCTTGACGAAGTTCCTGGGACGCATCGTCGGGACGTCGCCAGTTTTCAAACTGCGCTTGCCACTGCCGCTAAAGCTGCCCGCCGTGAGCGGGCTGCTTCTCTCGGGCTTGATGGCACTGCACCAAACCTCGACAAACAAGTGCTCGCCCGAAGCCTCGACTGGGCAGAGGTCCGGCCGGAGTGGGGACTCGCAGGCAATGCCGCGTTCATCGCAGCACCGCGTGTGCGGACCAAATCCGCGCAATTGGGAGGTCGGGTCTTTTTGCACAATTATGATCACCACGACGATGTCGATGACGGCACGCTCGAACTCATCATGGTAGCGCCTATGGTCGTAGCGAACTGGATCAATCTCCAATACTACGCATCGACTGTGAACAACTCGTTCTTTGGCAGCGGAAACAAAGTTACGCACAACGTCGTCGGCACGCTTGGCGTTTGTCAGGGGAATTCGGGTGACCTACAGGTCGGCTTGCCATTGCAGTCGGTCCATGATGGTAAAAAATGGGTTCACGAACCGCTCCGATTGCATGCATTCATCGAGGCGCCACGCGAACGCATCGCCGCGGTTTTGGCAAAGCACGAGAACGTGAGGTATCTTGTAGACAATGGATGGCTGCTGCTCTTTGCAATTGAGGAGGAAGGGAAAAGCTACTCCCGCTATTTGCCCGGTGCGCATTGGGAAAAAGTCCAAATCGCAGATGCTCCTAACGCGTGAGTCTCTCTAACAATTCGTGCACCAATTTAGAAGCAACGATTATCTCGGAATTGTCGGCGAAAGCACTCTTCGAGCGTCTCTGAAAATAATTCATTAGACGTGTTTAAATGGCGGAAGGGGTGGGATTCGGCGAATTGGGAAGCAGTTTCAGGCTCCTTTTTACCCTGTTCTACAGAGTAATCAACCACAATCGGCCACTAGGAGGTCACTAGGCAGGGACCACAAAAAAGGACAGTTTTGGGACACCTGTGGGGTTGAAATCTGGCCTTGAAAAAATGTCTCACCTCCCCGAAAAAAAATTTTGAGAAAAAGGTTACGGTGGAAAAATAATCCGTCTTAATCTTGGGATGAGACATCTTTCTCTATCCCAGCGTCGGCCCGATTTTTCGAAATCGGGGTTATCAATATCATCAACCTCAACCTCAGAAAATACAATTGGGCTCGGCTCTGCCATGCCCGATCTATTGAAATCTATACTGGTGGCAACGGTCATCGGCTCCCTACTATCCGCCGTTTTGGCCGTAATCCTTGCAACTTTTTTGCACGGAGAAACCATCGGTGAATATACAGGGAATCATTTACTGTCATATATTTGCCTCTTCGGATTCGGTGCCATCTTGCACCTTGCAGGCAAGCACACCCGTAGGAAGAAGATACACTCAAAGCGGCTCGTCAAGAACCCTGCGGTTGCGGAGAAGTTGGCAGATTTTCTAACCAACCAAGACTTCAGATCGACCCTGCGTGCCATCCTGTTTGCTGAATCCCGCGCCAAGGTATGGCGCTGGCTCGTGGCGACACCGCCGCGCACCAGTCTGGCCATTGTTTTGGCTGAGTTCAAAAACAAGACACCAATTGCGTTAGAGCTAGTTTTTATGGGGTGGATCTGTTTGGTCGCTCAGTACCTGGCGGAGAGAGGCGCAACTATCCGCTGGGGGACTCAGAGCATTCGCCTTGATCTCTATACGGTCATTCTTGCAGGCAGTGGTGGGCTGAAGTCCTGGAGCTTTAGTCGGATGCTTGCGGCTCTCCGCCCGCACTGGACGCCAAGGACCATTCTCGATGCCGGGAGCACGGCAGGACTCATGCAACAAATGAAGGAGAATGATGGGCAGGCATCACTTTGGAGGATTGAGGAGTTCGGTCCCCTCTTCACCGAATTCGAAAAAGAGGCCCATGCTGGCACCAAGCGCCTGTTGCTGATG
>JBGSMR010000129.1:0-2663 GCA_041740065.1 Chthoniobacterales bacterium | reverse complement strand
CCCCTTTGCGCTGTCGAATCTTTTACTCAGTGCGTCCGGCGTGCCAGTGCGCTCGTTTCTTGGGGGCACGGTGATCGGAATGACTCCCCGCCTAGGCGTGATCTCATTCGTTGCCGCCGCTGCTGCTGCCGGCGGTTCCCGAGATATACAGGATTTTATCCGCAATGGTCCTGGGCTGTGGGTCGCAATTGCCGGGGTCGCGACCTTGGTGATCGCGTTGGGAATTCTCGGTGAGATTGGACGACGTGCGCTCGCGACTGCCACCGCGCCGGGATAAAAACGCTCGCAGAGGCGCTTAGACGCGGGGGTTACCTTTTGGACGCAATTCTTTGGCGTCAAATTTACAGCCGCAACCCGCGCTGCACGCGGAATTCCCCGATTTTTTCTTCTTTCGACGCCGGAGAATAAAGAATCCGATGGCGCCTGAGATCGCTAGACCGACAAGTAATTGATCAATGAATGCTGTCATTGATACCCCAGCAGGCGACCGCCTTGATAAACGATGAAGGCGCCCCCGTAGGCAAGCGCCGTCATGTATGCGATTTGGAAAAGCGGCCAACGCCACGAGTTCGTTTCCCGGCGCACGATGGCGACCGTGCTGATACATTGCATCGCCAGAACGTAAAAAACCATTAGTCCAATACAGACCAGGGGCGTGAATACCGGCAATCCATCGGGAGTGACTTGATTGCGAATCGTCTCGATTAGCGACTGCGACGTTTCGTCAACATCCTGCAGATTGTAAACGATGCCCATGGTTCCCACAAATACTTCACGGGCTGCAAATGAAGCGATGAGGCCGATCCCGATCTTCCAATCGTATCCGAGTGGCTCAATGATCGGTTCGATTGCGTGCCCTAACCGGCCTGCATAGCTGTATGCGAGCGCCCCGGCAGCATCGGATCCGTCAGCGGGTTTTGGATAGGTGGCAAGCGCCCACAATAAAATAGACAGGGCGAAAATTACCGTGCCGGCGCGAACGAGGAAGATTTTCGCACGCTCGAGCATACGGATCGTCACGGTGAGCATCGAAGGCATCCGATACGGTGGGAGCTCTAACAAAAGCATGGGTGTTTCGCCGCGCAAAAGCGTTTTCTTGAAAAGCCAGGCCATGACAAATGCCGTAATCGTACCGAGGGCATACATCGCCAGTAGGATCCCTGCTTTCTCCCAAACAGATCCCGTCGGTAAGAGCACTGCAATCATCAGCGCATAGACCGGTAAGCGTGCCGAGCAGCTCATGAGCGGAGCCACGAGGATCGTCACGAGGCGGTCTTTCCTGCTCTCGATTGTTCGCGTGGCCATGATGCCTGGAATCGCACACGCGAAGGAACTGAGTAGCGGAATAAACGACTTCCCGTGGAGACCCACGCGGGACATCACCCGATCCATAATAAACGCTGCGCGGGCCATGTAGCCGCTGTCTTCCAGCAGTCCCAGGAAGAAAAAAAGAACTAAGATCTGAGGAAGGAAAATCACCACGCCGCCGACCCCGGCGATAACGCCATCGGCTACGAGACTTCTAAAGTCTCCATCTGGCAACAGCGTGCGCGCCAGATCTGCCAAGGCTGAGAATCCTGAGTCGATCCATTCCATGGGATAGGATGCCAATGTAAATATGGAAAAGAAGACGATTGCCATCATGGCCAGAAAAGCGAGCCAGCCCCACCAGCGATGCGTGAGGACAGCATCCAGACGATCTGAAATCGTGGCGGAATTTCTGCCGTCACAATGGATCACATCGGCACAGATCTCGTGGATCCACTCGTAGCGCGCTTCCACTGGTGCCGAGAAGGGATCAACTCCCCCGGATTGAATGCGTTTCTGTGCTTCCTGCACGGCAATTCGAGCCGAAGCAGGGAGGTCTTCAATCGCCGGTTGTGAAATCCAAAGGGATGCCTCTGCCAATGCGGCATCGCTGGAGTCACCGATTTTACCGGCCAGCTCGTGAATTTGATTTTGGATCAAAGGATCCATGGGGGCAGTAAATCCGGCGGGGAGGGGTGCGGGAGCGGAGAGCGCTGCCTTGAGTTCGATAATGCCACGACCAGTGGTGGCAACCATCGGAATGACAGGGACACGTAATGCTCGGGACAATGCCGCCACATCGATCCGCAGCCCGTTTGCTTCCGCGACATCGACCATGTTGAGCGCTACCACCACAGGCAGTCGGAGTTCCAGAATCTGCGCAAGAAGATAAAGATTTCGCTCAATATTGGATGCGTCGAGAACACAAATTACGGCATCTGGACGGGGTGTATCTGAGCGTTTGCCAAGCAAAACATCCCGTGCCACCGCTTCATCCGGTGATCGCACCTGCATGCTGTAACTGCCGGGCAGATCGAGCAGGGTCATTGATTCGCCGTGAGTTCCGCGGAAATATCCCACCTTGCGTTCCACTGTGACACCGGGGTAGTTCCCGATTTTTTGGCGCAACCCCGTCAGCGCATTAAACAACGTGCTCTTCCCGCAATTCGGGTTTCCTGCAATCGCAATGTGCCGGACCGCTGCCGGTGCAATGGTCTCAGTCATCGCAACCCTCCACTCGGATGGCCCCTGCTTCTGATCTGCGCAGCGATAAAAAATATCCGCGCACCTTTATTTCCATGGGATCCCCGAGAGGTGCGAAGCGGACAATCTCGATTGTGGCACCTATCGTAAGG
>JBGSMR010000089.1:0-5036 GCA_041740065.1 Chthoniobacterales bacterium | reverse complement strand
GTTCATTGGACCTTCTGGTTGCGGTAAATCCACCCTTCTGCGCAACTTCAATCGCATGAATGAGCTGATCGATGGCACCCGCTATGAGGGGGACATCACGATCAACGACCGGAGCATCTACGATTCGAAGATCGAGGTTATCGCACTTCGCCGCAGCATCGGCATGGTTTTTCAGAAATCCAATCCGTTCCCGAAATCGATCTATGAGAACATCGTTTACGGAATGCGAATTGCCGGCGAAAAGAACAAGAAAATCCTCAACCAGACCGTGGAGGAGAGCCTGCGGGGTGCCGCCCTCTGGGACGAGGTTAAAGACCGTCTCCACGACAGCGCGCTCAGCCTCTCTGGGGGGCAGATGCAGCGTCTGTGCATCGCCCGGGCCATTGCGAACAAGCCAAAGATCCTCCTGATGGATGAACCTTGTTCGGCGCTTGACCCGATCGCCACAGCAAAGGTGGAGGAACTGATCCACGAGCTTAAAAAATCATTTACCATCGTGATCGTCACTCACAACATGCAGCAGGCAACGCGGTGCTCGGATCAGTGCGCATTCTTTTACCTCGGGAAGCTCATTGAGTTTGATCGCACGGTGAAGATTTTCTCCAATCCTGGGCAGAAGCAGACCGAAGACTACATCACTGGCCGATTCGGTTGACGCCTGGGTATTCTTGCGGCTCGCCAGCGGACGGATCTTGAGCGATGTTGGGGTAGATGTTATTTCGAGTGCTTTCCATTCCCGCCGTCTTAGTTGCCGTGCCAGTGCTTGGGTATTTCGCGATCTGCGTGATGCTTTTTTTCCGCCAGGACCGGATGATTTTTTTCCCCACGGTGTATGCTGAGAAGGAATTTGACGCTCTCGCCGCCGCTTCTGGTTTTGTGCCTTGGCTCGATGCTGCTGGAGTGCGGATGGGTTGGAAAAAGTTATCTCCGAATGCGGCCAGATCGGTAATGTCTTGCCATGGGAATGGTGGCAGCGCTGTTGATCGATTTGAGCTTGGCTTGTATTTGAACCGGGGTTCTGCGGTGGATCTATACCTCCTTGAATATCCGGGCTACGGGTCGCGGACGGGCGTGCCATCCGAAAAATCCTTGGTGTCGGCGGCGGTGGAAGCAATTGATGCCCTCCGCACGACATCCGCGAATCCCCTCTGGGTTCTTGGCGAATCCCTCGGCACGGGAGTTGCCAGCGCAGCCGCAGCGCAGCGCCCGGATGCTGTCGATGCACTGATCCTTGTCACGCCGTTTGATTCCCTAGTGGGCGCCGCTCAGAGCCTCTATCCTTGGTTGCCGGTGAGTGGATTGGTGCGCCATCGCTTTGATTCGGTCGAGAATCTAGCCGCTTTTCGCAATCCTGTAGCCCTCGTGATCGCAGGGGACGACCGGACCACCCCGCCGAAGCTGGGGCACCGTTTGGCCGAAAGTATTGACGCACCATCCCGGACTTGGGTCATCGGAGGTGCGGGTCATAACGACACCGATCTTTTACTTGGGGATTGGCCCGAGATGGCCGCTTGGTTAGCTGCGGCGGGATCTTAGAGTTCAATCGGATCGCTTTGATGTGCGTGTGATCGAGTCGTTGCGCCTCCACGATTTTCGATGCTTCCCATCGCTGAAATTCGCGCCTAGTCCGGGCGTGAACTTCATTCTGGGAGCCAATGCGCAGGGGAAAACGTCGATTCTTGAAGCGATCTGCGTCGGCGCCCGTCTCCAATCGCCCCGCGTTACGTCGCTGAGCGAGGTGGTCCGGTCCGGATGTGCTGGCGCTGCGGTGGATTTGCACACTGGCGACCGGCATCTGCATCTGAGATACGAACCACCAAAACGGCGGATTTCGGTGGACTCGGTCGAGCAGTCCGGGACAATCGATTATCTATCCGTCGTACGCATCGCGTGGTTTTCCAATGATGACATGGAAATCGTGCGGGGAGCCGGGAGCCGACGGCGACGGTATCTGGACTTCTTATGCAGCCAGATCGAGCCGCTATATTTGAAAAACTTGCGCAGTTATGAACGCGCGCTTCGGGCGCGGAATGCCCTCCTCAAGGACTCCCGGCCGCGACGCGAGATTGATGCATTCGACCCGCTCCTCATTTCCGCTGGAAATGCCATCACGGCTGTCCGTGGAGTTTTGTGTGATGCGCTTGCGCCATTGATTCAAACTGCAGTTGCGGAAATCGGATCACCGGAAGAGATTGTGGGTATCACTTATGAGTCCGGGGGGGAACTTGCTGATGCCCTGGCTCGCTCCCGGGTTGACGAGCAACGTCTGAGGCTCACGGTTGCTGGTCCTCACAGGGATGATGTCACGCTCACCGTCAAATCCATGGCAGCGGCTCGATTTGCGTCCGAAGGACAGCAACGCACCCTCGCGCTGGCGCTCAAGTTGGCTCAGACGCGACTCATCATGGAGCGATTGGGTGTGGTGCCCGTGCTGCTGGTGGATGACGTGTTCGGGGAACTCGACGAGAAGCGCCGGACAAATTTGCTGAGTGGACTCCCCGCTCAAGCGCAATGTGTTATCACGACGACCCAACTCAACTGGCTCACAGACGCACCTAGCGGGCCGGTGTATCGGTTGGAAAATGGTGTGCTGTTGTTGTCGTAATCGAGTGATTCTCGGGTTGCGTGCGGCACGGGATCCGCTATTTTAAGGTCTTATGGTTGCATTGGCAGGTCAGACAGAGGTAGTGGGTCGCGTATTGGATGGTGAGCGGATTTCTGAGGATGACGCGCGTGACTTGTATCGACTGCCATTAAACGAACTCGGGGCCTTGGCCGACGCCCGCCGCAAGCAAGTCAAGGCCGCTGCGTTTGACGGCCGGGGAAATGAGATAGTAACCTACATCATTGACCGGAATGTAAACTACACCAACGTATGCAATGTTTACTGTAAGTTTTGTGCGTTCTATCGCACCGAGAAGGACCCTGATCATTATGTCCTTAGCATGGATGAGATCGACGCCAAACTTGAGGAGTTGACCGCCGCTCAGGGCATCCAGGTGTTGCTTCAAGGGGGGCACCATCCCGGCCTCGGCATTGATTTCTATCTGAACATGCTCTCGCACATCCGTGAAAAATTCCCGCATATCAACGTGCACGGATTCAGCCCTCCCGAATTCAATCATTTTTCCGAGGTGTTTCAAATGCCGCTGGATGAAATCATTCGTAAATTCCGGGAGGCGGGTCTCGGGTCCATCCCTGGCGGCGGCGGTGAGATTTTGGTGGATCGGGTTCGCGACCGCATTGCCCCATTGAAGTGCAACTCGGATCAGTGGCTAGAGGTGATGCGGATCGCTCATGACCAGGGCATGCGCTCCAGCGCGACCATGATGTTTGGCCATGTCGAAACGCTTGATGACCGCCTGGAGCATCTGCGTCGGCTTCGGGACGTGCAGGACGAGACCGGGGGCTTTACTGCCTTTATCTGCTGGACGTTTCAGCCTGAGAACACGAAGTTGCGGGCGGATCCGGTGGGTTCCGCAGAATACCTCCGGATGCAGGCGCTCTCGCGTATTTTTCTGGACAATTTTGAGAATGTCCAGAGCTCTTGGGTCACGCAGGGGCCTCGAATCGGACAGGTCGCTTTGATGTATGGGGCAAATGATTTTGGCAGTGTGATGATGGAGGAGAACGTGGTCAGCAGTGCAGGGACATCGTTTAAGTTGAATTCTGTCGAGATCGAGCGCCTCATCCGGGGTGCCGGCTACGAACCGCATCGCAGGAACAACTGGTACGAGCTTCTCAGCTAGGAAATCGACCGCGCGAACGGCCCATTTGCCGTGAAGCACGAATTGTCATGGAATAAAGATTGAGTCGAGCGGGGCGTTGGCTCAACTTCCTGACGTGCTTGAACTCCGAGATGTATCCTTGTTTGTAGGCCGGGGAGACGCTGTTCACCCCATTTTGGCAGATATTGACGTGCAAATTCCATCGCGGCATTTCACTGCGATTATCGGCCCCTCTGGTTGTGGAAAGAGCACTTTACTCAAAACAATCGCCGGTATTGTAGAAGGTGAAGAAGAGGGTGATGTGTTTTGGGAGGGGCGGAATTTGTCCACCGAAGATTTTGGCCCGTGCGAAATCGGTTATGTTCCGCAGTTCAGCATCGCTCACGATGAACTCACGGTCGGTGAGAGTGTCAGTTCTTCGGTCCGGTTGCGGATGCGTGGATTGCGGGGCGATGCCCTGGATGAACTCGTCTCCAACACGCTGGCTGAAGTGGGGATGGGTGAGTTGATCGACCGGCGTGTCGGGGTGCTCTCAGGCGGTCAAAAGCGCCGCCTTGCACTGGCCATGGAAATCGCCAGCGCACCCCGGATTTTGTTATGCGATGAGGTGACCAGCGGATTGGACGCTCAATCGGAGACAGAGATTGTTCATCTTCTGCACGCGCTCTCAAAACGAGAACGGTTGGTTTTGTCCGTTACGCACAGTCTTCGGCACCTAGAGCTGTATGACTCGGTGTTGGTGTTGTTTCAAGGAGTGGTCGCATACCACGGCACCCCCAATCACATGGCGCATTATTTCCGCGTGGACGATCTCGAGCTGCTGTATGCAAGGCTTGAGGATCGCACCCCGGCGGAGTGGGCGAAATCCTGGCGCAAATACGCCGATGCTTATACCTCCGAAATTGTTGTGGGCGCGGAGCACTCCACGAGAGTGGGGGATGAGCGTATCGGGCTGGAGGGGGATGAACCAGATGACACGACGGCCGCTGGAATAGCGCATCCCGAGGATCTTCGGGAAGTGCAAGATTCAGAAGGGACGCAAGAGGCTACCGAGGCGCACGTAGCGAGACTGCCTCAAGCGGGTGATTTGGGCGATGGACCGACTTACGAAGCTGAATTGGTCGTTGAGGATGATGCGGATTCTTCGCTGGGAGAGGGATCGGAGGTGGCTGACCGTACCGCGCTGCCTGGCTTTTTTGCGCAGTGGATGGTGCTTTTGGAGCGGCGCTTTTTGATCTTCTGGCGCAGTAAGGGGCAGCTTTTCCTACAAATCGGGCTGGTGCTGGGTTTCCCGGTTTTGGTTGCTAT
>JBGSMR010000084.1:0-13691 GCA_041740065.1 Chthoniobacterales bacterium | reverse complement strand
ATGACGTGATCTGGTGTGGCAGGTCCTTGGAGCGCAATCTTCTTAAGATCAGCGCGACGGACAAACTGCAGACTTTCCGCGTCTCGATGCGTAACGAGCAGGACGGGTTTTCCAGCGACCCTGGAGACATTCGCCCGGAGTTCCGCCAAGTCTAACCGGAAATTACTCGAGACGGATTCTTCTGCTTGTGAGTCCACTTCTAATGCATTCTGACTCCGGAGATAATCCTCCGCCTTCCGCACGAGTTCAATCATGCGTTCGTATGACTCACGAGCGGTTTCGCCGAAAGAAAAGAGCCCGTGATGTTCGAGCGCCATGCCGACGGTGTGGCCGGGACGATGTTCTTTCGGGAAAATGTCGGCGCAGAGCCGCGACAGATCGTATCCCGGCATGATGTAGGGAATATAAACGAGCGTGTCGCCGTAGATCTCACGCAAGCGATCGAGTCCGTGGCTGGTGTTAGTGACAGAAACAAACGCGTCCGAATGTGTGTGATCCACAAACTTGTAGGGGAGCAACGCATGCAAAATCGTCTCGACCGAGGGAGCGGGTGCAGAAGCCTTGGTCATATTCGTGAGCAGCTCATTGCTCATTTGCGAATCTGTCATGCTCGGCAATGTGGCCAGCTTGAGGAGCCAGGGAAGGCGCACCGGCGCGAAGCCACCTTCTTCGATGGTCTCCAAATCCCAACCGGAACCCTTCACATAAAGGATCTCTTCTTCGTCGCCGAGAATGTTAGTCTCTCTGATTTTCACAGAGGTATTCCCACCGCCGTGTAGGACGAGTGATTTATCGCGTCCAAGCAGTCGCGACGTATAAACTCGAAGGCCGAGATCGCTTGAATAAGTAGCCGCCTCCGCGTCGTTCCAAAGACTGGTGATCGGCTTCATCTAGGCGAGAACCTTTCGAACACCCTCAAGGATGCGTGCGACATCAGGACGATAAGCATTTTCTAACACTGGGGTGAATGGAACTGGCACATCGGGAGACGCAACCCGAAGCACGGGAGCCTGGAGGTATTCACCACAATGCTCCATGATTCCTGCCGCGATTTCAGCACTTACACCACCCGTCTTGGGGCCTTCTTCAACGATGACGACGCGCCCAGTTTTCTTGATTGATTCCCCAATCACCTTGTAGTCAATTGGAGAAAGGCTGCGCACGTCAATGACTTCGGCGGAGATCCCTTCAGCCGCCAACGTTTCGGCGACCTGCATGTTGAAATGATGCATCAGCAGCCAGCCAAGAAGAGTGACGTCCGAACCTTCGCGATGCACTTTTGCGGAGTCGAGTGCAACGACATAGTCCTGCTCGGGAATTTCAGATCCCGCATCAACCGCGCCGGGTTCGCGTCGGGCGCCTTTGGATCCGTAGAGTAACTTATGCTCGAAAATGAGGACGGGATTATCGTCGCGGACGGCCGCTTTCAAAATGCCTTTCGCATCGTAAGCATTCGAGACGGCGACGACTTTTAAACCGGGAACTCCGATAAAATAACGCTCCATGCTTTGCGCATGTTGCGAGCCGCGGCCGGTTGCCCCGATCGGAGCGCGCATCACTAATGGAACCTTGCATGCGCCGCCGGACATGTAGCGCATCTTCGAGGCGTTGTTGATAATTTGGTCGCTCGCTAAAAAGAGAAAATCGCCATATTGCACATCGGCGATCGGGCGCATGCCCATCATCGCAGCGCCAACGGCTACGCCGAAAAAACCGAGTTCCGCAATCGGAGTATCAATCATCCGGTCGGGGAATTTCTTTTCGAGTCCGAGTGTGACGGTGAATGCGCCACCCCAACCGCCGGGAACCGCGATGTCTTCGCCGATACAAAAAACAGTTTCATCCCGTTCCATTTCCTCCGTGATCGCGTCACGAAGCGCGTCTGCTATGCCTTGAATTTTCATGTGAGTTAGATGGGAATGGAGTTTAGGCGAAAACGTCGGTTAGAAGATCCGCAGTCGTCGGTTGGGGTGCTTTTTGAGCGATCTCGATGGCGGCTGTGAGCTCGTCATCTACGGAAGTTTTCAGAGCGTCGAGATCGTCGCGCTTGATGTCGCTGCGGGTAAGCAGGACTTCTGCAAAACGGTCAATCGGGTCGCGCATAATCCACGCCTCGCGTTCGTCCTTCGGTTGGTAGTGACACGGGTCGCGACGGGAGTGGCCGGTGCGCCGATAGGTAAGAAGTTCGAGGAGCACAGGGCCTTTGCCGGAACGACATTCAGCGACTGCTTTCTGCGATGCTTCAAAGACGGCGAGCACGTCATTTCCATCAATCGTCTCACCGCGAAATCCATAGGATGCGGCGCGATCCGACACGCGTGTGTTTTTCATCACCTTGTCGATGTGAGTCGATGCGCCGTAGAGATTGTTTTCACAGATAAAAAGCGCGGGCAAATCCCAGATGGCAGCCATGTTCACGCCTTCGTGGAATGCGCCTTCCGCAACGGCTCCATCCCCGAAAAAGCAGACGGCGACTTGCTTCGTCTTTTTCATTTTGAAGGCGAGAGCCATTCCTGCGGTGAGCGGAATGCCGCCCGCGACGATCGCGATGGCTGGGATCATCCCCTTGTCCATGTTGCCCATGTGCATCGAGCCGCCTTTGCCTTTGCAGCAGCCAGTGCTTGCGCCGAAGAGTTCATCTAACATTTCTTGAACGCCGAGGCCTTTGGCTAGAGCGTGTCCGTGGCCGCGGAAGGTGGACGCGATAAAGTCGTCTTCGTTCAATGCTGCGCAAACCCCCGTCGCTGTAGCTTCCTGGCCCTGGCATTGGTGGATCGTGCCAGGCATGGTGCCTTCAAGAAAAAGAAATTTTACCCGCTCTTCAAACTCGCGGATCAGCACGAGGCGGCGGTAAAGGTCGAGGAGGAATCCGCGCTCGTAAGCGGCGGGATCAGGAGAGGTGGATGTGCTCATAAATTTTCCAGTTCGTCAACAATCGCGCCTAGGAACTCGGCCGCGTATTTGCCGTTCACCACGCGGTGATCAACGGAGAGGGTGAGATTGGCGCGATGTTGAATCGCGAAGGCGTTTTCACTGACTGCAATAACAACGGGACGGATTTTTCCAACGGCGAGAATGGCGGATTCCGGTGGATTCACGATGGCGGTGAACGTCTCCACATTGCAGGAGCCGAGGTTGGTAATGCTCATCACTCCGGGCTTCATCATACGTGCTTGCGGATCTCCGCTGCGCAAAGCGGAGACCTTATCGCGGATGAGACGCGAGATGTCGTCCACGGACTTCTCGCCGGGTGTTTCCACGGGAACGACAAAGAGGTCGCCGGCGATGTCGGCAGCAACTCCGATTGTGTCGGTGCCTTGCGAAATGAGTTGCTCGTCCTCGAAGCGATATGCCATCAACTCGAATCGTTTGAGGGCCGCATGCACTGCTTTGATGAAGAACGCATCCCAGACGAGCTTGTGCGGCAGGGCGGCTGTCCGGCTTTTCATCATCGGCTCCGCGTTAACGGAGGTTTGTAGATAGAAATGCGGGATGGTTTGCTTGCTTTGCTGCAAACGACGCGCTGCGGTTTTACGAGCGACGCTCATCTTCAAAAGACCTCCCGGCGCGGAAAAGGTGGTCTGGCCAAGCGCAGTCTTTTCGGTGATTGCATTCGGCTGCGCTGGAGCTTCGGATGTGGCTGCGGCGCGGTTGCGGGCGAAAAGACCGCCTGTTTTTTTCGGTACGGGAGCGGGGTTCGCAGGAGCGGCTTCCGCTGTGGGAGTCGTCGTCTGCGGCGTGGCTTTTTTCTGCGTTGCAGGTGCTTTCTGGTCGGACTCGATGTGGGCGATGACCGTTCCCGCATCTACAGCTTGACCCGCTTCAACGAGCGCTCCTTTGAAAACCCCAGACGCGGTTCCTTCCACTTCCATGGAGGCTTTGTCGGTTTCAACTTCGAGGAGAAACTGTCCACGGGTCACGGCCTCACCTGGCTGAACCAACCACTGGAGGATCTTGACTTCACCACCGGTCGTAGCGAGGTCGGGCATTTTGAATTCGTGTAGCATAAAGTGGGATCGAAATTACGGGTCCCCAGCCAGAGAGCGGAGGGAGCAGTGTTTGATCTCCAGTGGATTGTTTGCAACGAAGGTTTCCGTTTCGTTCGCACCGACGACGCCGTCCGTCGTGCCCACGGCGCGTGTGGCTGAAGCGCCAATCGCACTCGCATAGCGCAATAGCGACGGAACATCTTTGTCTGCCAAAATACTGGCAATAACCCCGCTGGTGAAGGCATCGCCCGCGCCGGAGGGATCCACACTATCGAGGCGATAGCTGCCGCAAATCCAGAGGTCTTTACCGCGACCCAAAACGGCGCCTTTTTCGCCTTGTGTGATAATGACCGTGCCTGCCCCCATCTTTAGCAACGCTGCCATTTGAGCTTCCACCGTGTCGTGCCCGCTCAGAACGCTGGCTTCATCGTCATTCGGTAAAAAGTAGTCCGTCACCCGCAGAAGCGGTTCCAATTCTGACAACGACGGCACTTGCATTCCGCTAGGAATCACCACGTCGAGAACCGTTTTTACCCCGTTCTCACGGCAGAAGGCGAACAGCCCGGTAAGTTCGGAAATGGTAATCTTCGGCAATGCAAACAGCCCGCCCAAGTAGAGGAGGTCCAGCTGCGACACCCAATCCCGGTCCAGATCGGAAACTTGGAATTCCGCATTCGCACCGAAGTGATGAATGTATCGCCGGTCCTCACCTTCGATCAGAAGAATCACCGTCCGGCTGGTGCCTTCCTCCGACGTGCGGTGCATCTGCTCGCTGCCAATGCCATGCGACTCGAACGATTTTAGCAACCCCGTGCCGGCCGCATCATTTCCAAGACAACCTGCGATTTCGACTTCCACGCCTTGTTTCCGCAGATCGATCGCCACATTCGCTGCGCAGCCGCCGACTTTCACCGGCATGCTCGCCACCGACACGAGCAACCCTTGCGGCGGCATCTTTGACAAGGGGCCGCAAAAAGTGTCTTCCACAAGAATACCCGCGCACCCGACGCGTTTTGGGGAAAATGGAACAAGGCTCATAGGACAGTGCGTCCCTCGCATCCAAGTAAATTTATCCTGTCTAGCACGGCCTCACGCACTGCCAGTCGGCCCGCAACAAGCACATCGTGCTCTCCCCCGATACCTATAATGTCGTGAGGAGAAACCTCTTCGTTGCCAACTAACTCACGAATCGCCTTGAGATACCATTGCTTCAGATACGTTCCGTAGTTGACCTTCACGACGCCCAGGCCGATCGCGGCTCGGAGCGAACCGGCGGTGATTCCGGTGCCGCCGTGCAGGACGAGCGGGGTGGAGATTCGTCTGCGCAGATCGGCCAGACGGTCCAGATCCAAGTCCTGCTCCCCGTCCACCATGATATGCACGTTGCCAACGCTCACCGCCAACAGGTCGACGCCGGTGGCTTCGACGAAGCGCGCGGCTTCCTCGGGATCGGTTGGCTGAGTGCCGTGATGAATCACCGCACCCGATTCCCCGCAGGGCAATTCACCAACTTCCGCCTCGACCGCCACGCCCAGCGCGTGCGCGTGGTCGACGATCTCCGCCACGCGCCGGGTGTAATCTTCCCGCGACGCGGACGGATCGGCGGGCATGACCAGATTGAACCCCAGTCCGCAGGCTTTTTTGACCCAATCGTCCAGCGGGCACTCGTTGAAAATGAATCCGCAGGGGACCGAGGCGTGCTCCGCGGCGGCGCGCCCCAGAGCGCCGTACCATTCGAGACGCTCCGTCGTGCGGCGGCTGTCCCGACTCAGAAAGTCTCCATTGAATCCGATGATGATCGGCGACCGCGTCGTTTCCGCCGCGTCGATGACGCCGGCGAGCGATTCAAAATTCCAGCTCTCGAAATATCCGATTGCGTAGCCGCCCCGTTGAGCGTGATTGATGAGTTCAGGAATGGAGACGAGCGGCATGGGATGTTATTTTTTATCAACGAGCGCGACGCTTTCCGAGCCGTCCGCGACGACGACCCGGATTCCCCGGTCGGTGAGGGACTGGATGTCCGAAGGGGAAGTTTTTTGATCGGTGACCACGCAATGGAATGCCGTGATGTCGAGCACGCGGCGGAGCGCCCGCAGACCAAACTTCGTGTGGTCGACCAACAAGATGACCTGCTTCGCCCGGGGGGCCACGACCTGTTTGACTCGAAAATTTTCCAGCGACGATTCGAAGGTGCCTTCATCCAGGATCAATCCCTTGGTGGAGAGAAGTGCCGCGTCGTAATAGTAGCTTTGGGCGTTTTCTTCCGTCATCAGGCCCGTGAACGCAGCGCTCTCCGCGCTCAAATCTCCACCCAAAACGGTAACGCGGTTTTTCCCCGAGGCTGCGAGTTCGCCGCAAACGAGCAGGGAATTTGTGATCAGGTTCTTGCCTTCCACCCGCTGGGCGAGAATCCGGGCCGTCTCGATCGTCGTCGTTCCCGCGTCGAGGAAAACACTCTGCGCGTCGGCGATCAACGCCGGAACAGCCAACGCAATCGCCCGCTTTTCTTCGCCTTGCTCCCGGAGTCGGGCTTGGATGTCGGATTCGTAGAGGTTCGATTTCGGCATCTCCTTGCGGTGGGTGCCGCCGAGCGTGCGGAGCACGAGACCCCGTCTGGCCATCGCCTCCACGTCGCGACGCGCCGTCATGGCCGAGGTGTTCAGGAGCTCGCTGAGCGTCTCGTACGATGCCGACTCGTGCACGTCGAGAAAGTCGAGAATGGCCTGCTGGCGGAGCTTCATGTCGAACCGACGCTGAACGGAGTCCATGCGGCCAGCAAGCTTTTTTTGTGAAAAATTAACAATAAAAGGAATTTTAGCTTTTATTTATAACAAAATAAGGCCAAAACATTGTGAAATTCTCTCCATGAAAAAACAAGCTCTCGCAGTCATCGTTGGAAATCGCGGCTTTTTTGACGACCGGGTCGTCACCGAGGGCCGCCAAGCCGTTCTCGACACGCTCGCAAAACTTCGCATCGAAACCATCGTTCTCGATGTCGATTCCACCAAGGCCGGCGCCGTGGAGTCTTGGGACGACGCCGTGAAATGCGCCGAGCTGTTCCGGCAGAACCGCGAGCGCATCGCCGGGGTGCTGGTGACGCTGCCCAACTTCGGAGACGAGAAGGGGATTGCCGACGCCCTACGTCTTTCCGGCTTGGACGTCCCGATCCTGATTCACGCGTGTCCGGACGACCTGGCGATCTTTTCGGCACTGGCCGGTCGTCGTGATGCGTTCTGCGGGAAATTTTCCGTGTGCGACGTGCTTCAGCAGTATGGCTTCAAACACAGCCTGACGGCTCTGCACGTGATGGATCCCTCGGGGGAGGCGTTTCGGCAGGAATTGATCACGTTTCACGCGGTTTGTCGCGTGGTGTCCGGTCTGCGCGGAGCTCGGATCGGGGCGGTTGGCGCGCGTCCCGACAGCTTTAAAACCGTCCGCTTCAGTGAAAAATTGCTCGAGCGCAGCGGCATCAGCGTCTCCACGCTCGACATGTCCCAGGTCTTCGACCCCGCCCGCCGATTGGAGGATGGCGACGGGCGGGTGACGTCCCGGGTCGAGGCAATCAAGGATTACGTTCCCTGCCAGTGCGCCCCGGAGCCGTCGCTCGTTCTGATGGCCAAAATGAGCGTGATCCTCGAGGAATGGATGGCCGCCAATTCCATCGACGCCACGGCTTTGCAATGCTGGAGTTCCGTCCAGCAAAACTACGGGATCAATTCCTGCACGTTGATGAGCATGATGAGCGAGCAACTTCTCCCCAGCGCTTGCGAGGTCGACGTTTCGGGGGTGGTGACCATGCTCGCCCTGCAACTCGCCTCTGGGCGACCCTCGGCGCTCGTGGATTGGAACAACAACTACGCCGACGACCCGGACAAATGCGTGTTCTACCATTGCGGGAACTGGGCGAAGAGTCTCCTGGCTAAGCCGGAAATGATCTCCGCGGAGATCCTGGGTGCCGCCTTCGGGAACGAGAATACCTGGGGTGCCATCGATGGACGCACCGCCGCCGGACCCTTCACCTACGCGCGGGTCGATACGGACGACCTCAATGGTTGCATCAAAGCGTATTGCGGGGACGGCACGTTGACCGACGATCCTCTCACCACCATGTCCGGCACCAAAGCCGTCGCGCACATTCCCGAGCTTCAGCGACTTTTCCAGAAAGTTTGCCGACGCGGATTTGCCCACCACGCGGCGATCACGACCGGCCACGTCGGTGCCGCCCTGGAAGAAGCTTTTGGCACCTACCTCGGGTGGGAGGTTTTTCGCCACGGAGGGGAGTAGCTGTCCGCTTCCGTTGAAAATGTGAAGGTCCCGCCGCGATCGCGGAAATTTAAACGAACCCCCCCATCGAACCCATGCCAAGACCCCGCGAGTTGCGAACCAAGCGCGTCGCCCTCATTTTCGACGGTCGGCTGCCGTACGATTGTCAGGTAGTTCTGGGGGTCGCCGCTTTTGTGAAAGAATGCCGGGATTGGGAGATCTTCGTGGAAGACAATCCCATCGGACCCCGGCGACTCCCGGATCTGGCCACCTGGGACGGGAGCGGCGTGATCGCCAACTTCGATTATCCCGACGTCGAGCGACAGGCGAGGGGATCCGGCCTGCGGGTCGTCGCGTTCGGGGGATCCGGGGACGCTCCCGGTCTCAGCTACGTTTCGACCAATAACGAGTCCATCGCGCGTCTCGCCGCCCAGCACCTTTCGGAACGCGGATTTCGGCATTTCGCATTTTTTGGATACCCGCCCACATCGAAGAACTGCTGGTCGGTCGCTCGCGAAACCGCCTTCGCCCGCGAGATTGCCGAGATGGGTGCCAGGTGCGACATCCTTCGTCTCCCGGCCGATGCCGCGCAGAACTGGAGTCCCTTCGTTGATCGCGTTCTCGAATGGCTCGGCTCGCTGCCGAAACCAGTCGGTGTATTTGCCGCCACGGACCGCCGGGCCCAATCGCTACTCGCCGCCTGCCGCACCGCCGGGATTCGGATTCCCGAAGAGGTCGCCGTCATCGGGGTGGACAACGATCCGCTGCTTTGCGACTTGAGTTATCCGTCGCTCACCAGCATCGAGCAAGGAGCGCGGGAGGTCGGATACCGCGCGGCGCAATGTCTCCAGGACCTCATGTCAAGTCGTCACCGCCGCCCGCGTCAGCTGGTGATCGAACCGGTTGGCGTCATTCCCCGCGCCTCCACCGAGTGCCTCGCCGTGGATGATGCGGCGGCAGCGCGAGCCTATCAGATTATTCGCGATGATGCCTGCGCGGGACTCACCCCAGAGGAGGTGTGCCGCCAGGTCGGGCGTTCGCGCAGCAGTCTTGAAGCGCGCTTCAAGGAATGCTTCCACTCCACTCTTGCCGCTAAGATCATGGAGACCCGCTTGGAACGCGCCCACGAACAGATCCTCCACACCAGCTCCCCCCTGAAATCCGTCGCCGATGAGTGTGGCTTCAGCAGCGTTCAACACATGACGGCCCTCTTTCACCGACGCTTGGGACGAACGCCCGCCGAAATCCGCAAAAGCTATTGTCCCATCACCAGCCAATTCCCAGGTCAGCAAATCGATTTGCAAGCTCGTGTAACGAAATTAACCGATGGTGTAAACCGGGTTTCTTGACGGTGACGCCGAAGGCAGCGAATTTACTCTCACGGAGCGCTGCTTGGCTCCCCTCTAACAAAAACCCCAACACATAAACTACCATGTTCATTCACCCCCGAAAATACGCATCCCTCGCCTTGGTCCTCGGATCCCTGGTATCCGCTCAAGCCGCCATTCCTACCCTCGATCAAATGGCTTTCAACCCTCCTTGGGGGCGGACGGTGCTGGACACGACCAATTCTTACACATCGATCAGCGGCGATGGCGGATCGAGCAATCAGGTTTACGCCGCTCAATCCGGTGGTGGCCTCGCGGCTTGGGGATTCGATAAAACTTGGAGTCCGGGAGCGTGGGGATCGACGACGGTTGCCAGCGGAGTCACCTTCACTGCACTCACAAGGGATGCTTCCCGTTCCAACATCGTCTTCGGGGCACTTAGCACCGGCGGCATCACGCAATACGAATTCAACGGTACGACTTGGAATGCTAACGTCGTTGATAATTCTTCCAGGGTTTATACGTCTCTGACCTACGACAGCACGAATCAGAATAAAATCTATGGAGCATCAAGTTCGGGTCTCTATGAGGTTACTTTCTCTGGATCTTGGGGTTCAAATCTTTTGACGTCGACCGTTTATCAGCAGTTGACTGCGAATGGAACGAACGAGGGGTTGAAACTGTATGGCCTGACCGGTTCCGGAGGAATCGATCAGGTTTACTTCTCCGGTGGTTGGTTGACGTCCACCGTGGACAACCTGAACATCTACACCACGATCGTCGGTGATGGCGTTGCCTCGAACAAGGTTTACGGAGCGCTCGCTGGGGGTGGGATCAACCAAGTGGAGTTCACTGCCGGTTGGACCGTGAACAACATCGTCGCGACCGGGAACTACACGGCTCTGGCCAACCGCGACCAAACGACAAACAACATCTACGGGTCGACCGCCACGGGCGACTTTAACGAAGTTGCCTTTGGTGCCGGGTGGACCTCGACCACGCTCTTCACCGGACAAACGTACGACGGACTCGTTTCCGATGGTGCCCGCGATCCGGCAATCTTCGGATTCGCCGCCGTTCCTGAGCCTTCGACTTGGGCGCTCATGGGCTTCGGCTTGACGGCTTTGATCGCCATGCGCCGTCGCCGGTTCGGAACCGCTCGCTAAGGCTGTCTTGAATCAAGTTGACGGCGGCTTCCTCACCCGGAGTCGCCGTCTTTTTTTATCTCATAACTGAGCTGGTGGAATGCGTCCCGCGATCCAGCGGCCAAGGAATGGGAACCAGGTTACCTCTCCAGCGAGACTGAATGTCTCCGGCGAAGCGGAATCTCCTCCCTATGCCGGAATTCAGAATCCTGCCTCATCATTTTGTGAAAATGCAGTCCAACATCCTCTCACCGCAATTTCTGCCCGCCTCACCCAGCGCTCATTTTGACGATGACGTGGCGTTTTTGGAAAAGCACACCGAAGTGGTGACCTTGAGCGAGCCGGCGGGGACCGCCCGGGTGGCGCTTGCTCCCGCCTGGCAGGGTCGCGTGATGACTAGCACGGTCGGTGGCGCGGAGGGTTTGAGTTTTGGCTGGATCAACCGCGAATTGATCGCTTCGGGAAAATTTCAGCCGCACGTGAACGTCTTTGGCGGTGAGGACCGCTTCTGGCTCGGTCCCGAAGGCGGGCAGTTCTCCATCTTCTTCGCTCCGGGAGCCAAATTCGAGCTTGGGGATTGGTTCACGCCCGCCGCGCTCGATACGCTGCCGTTCCGACTGGTCAGTCGGGCGACCGATCGGGCGAGCTTTGCCGCGGAATTCTCGCTGACCAATTATTCGGGCACGCGTTTCGACGTCAGAGTCGAACGCGAGGTCCGGGTGCTGGATCAGAGCGCCGGTTGGCGGGAGCTGGGGGGGGCCGCGGTCGCGGGCGTGGGCGTGGTCGCCTACGAATCCGAGAACCGCCTCATCAATGCCGGCCCGTCGCCGTGGCGGAAAGAAACCGGGCTCCTCTCGGTCTGGATTCTCGGCATGTTCAAGCCGTCGTCCGCGACCACCATCATCGTGCCGATCAAGCCCGGACCGGATTCCGAATTCGGTGCCCGGGTGACTTCGGATTATTTCGGCGACGTGCCGCCGGAGCGCCTCGTGGTGAAGGAGGACGTTTTGCTCTTCAGCGGCGACGGCCAATTCCGCAGCAAGATCGGGGTGAATCCCGGGCGGAGCCGAGGGGTGTTGGGCAGTTACGATGCGGCCCGCGGGGTGTTGACCATCATTCAATTTTCCCAACCCGAGGGCACGACGGATTACGTGAATTCGCTCTGGAAACTGCAGGACCGTCCCTACGACGGCGACGCGATCAACAGCTATAACGACGGCCCGCCCGCTCCCGGCGTCAAGCCGCTCGGACCGTTTTACGAACTCGAATCCTCTTCTCCCGCCGTCGCGTTGCGGCCGGGGCAGGAGCACACGCACCGCCACCGCACCATTCACCTGACCGGCTCCGAAATGGCGCTCACGGCGTTATCCGAGGCCACGCTCGGGGTTTCGTTGGAAGAAGTGTGCCGGTTCGGAAATCGCGGCAACTCGAGCCCACTCCACGAGGTCCCTTGATCCCAACCACCAGAGCCTTCGCTCATGAACTCAATCGCTCAACTTCTCCTTGTCACCGCACTCACCAGCACGACGCCCATTCTTCTGGCCGCCGGATCCGACGGGTCGCCAACCGGCGCGGAGCCGTCCCCGAGCACGTCCTCGGCGGGGCCGCTGCAATTCTCGCGGGAGTTCGCGCCGGTTCCGGGCTTGGTCTGGCCGATGGAAATGCCGCTCCGCGAGGAACTCTGCCTGAACGGGAAGTGGCAATTCCAACCCGTTGCCTCTCCGCCCGATTGGACGGCTGGCGAAGACGGTCCGCCCGCGTTGACCGATCCGAATCCGGACGCGTGGGACGCGACTCCGATCAAGATCCCGTCGCCTTGGAACATGAACACGCTGGACTCGTTCGGTGCGAGTGACAGTGCGGATTACCGCAGCTTTCCGAGCTACCCCGCATCTTGGGAAAAAGCGGAAATGGCGTGGCTGCGGCGTGAGTTCACGGTTCCGAGCGACTGGGCGGGGCGTCGATTGGTGCTCCACTTCGAGGCCGTCGCGGGCGACTGCGAGGTGCGGGTGAACGGGAAGGTCGTCGGTCGGAATTTTGACAAGTTCCTGCCGTTCGAGGTGGACGTGACCGATGCCGTGCGGTTCGACGCGCCCAACGAGTTGCTCGTCGGGATTCGCGCGGTGCACTTTTTCGATCAGCCCGGGCGATTCGGCTTCAAAACTTATCCTTCCGGGGCTTGGTGGTCTGAATTGATCAACGGCATCTGGCAGGACGTCTTCCTCCTGGCGCTGCCCCCCACGCGGGTCGCTGACGTTTTCGTCCAATCGATGTTGGACGCCGGGGAGCTGCGGGCGGATGTCGAATTGCGCAACGACGCGCCTGCCGCGCTTGATGTGCGAGTCGAAGCCCGCGTCGTTCCGTGGCTGCCGTCCGGCGAGACCGACGTGTTGCTGGCACCGGAAGAGCGGGGGCGATTCGACGACGAAACGGTGATTGCGTTCCCACCGACCCCGCCCGTGCGGCTCGAGCCGGGCGCGACCCAGACCCTGAACCTTGCTCACGCCGTGAGCGATGAGTTGAAGAAATGGACACCGACGAATCCGAATCTTTACGGTCTCTTGGTCGAGGTGAAAGCCGGCGAGACCGTGATTGATCGTCGGATGACCCGGTTCGGGTGGCGGCAATTTGGATTTGATCAGGATCAACGTTTCACGCTGAACGGCGAGCCGCTGCGAATGAACATCGAGTTGTGCCACTTCTTTGGGATCGCCCACATGACCCCGCGGCACGCGTGGGCTTGGTATCAGATGCTCAAGGACTGCAACGTCAACACGGTCCGACTCCATGGATTTCCCCATCCCCGCTTCTACCTGGATCTCGCAGACGAAATGGGACTGCTCGTTCACGATGAGACCGCCATCTACGGCAGCGGCGCGAATTTCAACGTCGATCTGCCCATCACGTGGGAACGCTACGCTGACCACACCGCTCGACTGGTGCGCCGCGACCGCAACCACGCCAGC
>JBGSMR010000049.1:0-1964 GCA_041740065.1 Chthoniobacterales bacterium | reverse complement strand
GGAAAGGATGACGCTATCCGATCGATTCGCGTGATTCTGCAGAAACTGGTCACAGCCATGCTCAGTGCCCGCGGCATTGAGGAAAAGCACGACACCGACCTCGCAGCGGTTTCCGAATAAGCTTCTGGATCAAACATTGGGCCACAGATACCACCGCATCCCTTAGTATTCCTATTCTAGGGGACTCACGCGGTCACCTCCCACGGGACTTCGTGACGAAATTCTTACATCAACACCCGTGAACAAATCCACGGGTGCTGAAAAACTCATATTATAGTCATGGCAGAAGTAACATCAGCTTTAGTTAAACAACTCCGCGAGAAGACAAACGCGGGCATGATGGATTGCAAACGCGCGCTTGATGAAGCGGCAGGTGATCTTGAACAGGCAGAGACCATTCTTCGTAAAAAAGGCATCGCTGGAGCGTCGAAAAAGGCATCCCGCGCAGCTAAGGAAGGTGTGATCGCCTCATACATCCATCTTCAAGGTAAGGTCGGTGTGCTTGTCGAAATCAATTGCGAGACAGATTTCGTCGCTAAAAACGATATCTTTAAGGAGTTCGTCAAAGACATCACTCTTCACATTGCAGCGGCCAATCCTTCATTCGTGAGTCGTGAGCAAGTGCCCGCCGGAGTTGTCGAAAAGGAGCGCGATATCTTCCGCACCCAAGTGGTCGGTAAACCCGAAAACATCGTCGAGAAGATCGTCGAAGGAAAAGTGGACAAGTTCTACAGCGGGATCTGTCTGCTGGAGCAAGCATTCATCAAAAACCCTGACATCTCGATTAAGGACCTCCTGAGCTCGAAAATTTCAGAAATGGGTGAAAATATCATCATCCGTCGCTTCGTCCGTTACATGGTAGGAGAAGACCTCGGCGACATTCCTGCGGTCGAAGAATAGCCGCTCTGTGGCACTGTCGGGATCGATCACATCCCTTTCGGCGGCGCCTTACTCTTTGAATCCCATTGACTTCTCCAACCAGCACTGATTTCCTACCAAACCGTCTAAAACCAGGCGGGAATTGATCTTCCATGAATTACCAAGCACTCGACGAAGCGAATACGATCATTGAAAACAAGCAGACGCTCATTAACCTCGTCTCGCGACGGGTGCGCCAACTCAGCAGTGGTATTCGTCCGCTCGTTGAAGTCGGACCGCGCATGACGTTTGCAGATACCGCCATCGCTGAAATTATTCAAGGCAAGATTTCCGCAGTTCCCCGTGTGAACCTCGGGGAGTAGCCGTTTTCTGGACTCCGCTTCGGCGGCACACTTATGGCTGCCGAGATCACCAATAACCGAAAGGCGTTTCATGATTTTCATATCGAAGAACGTCTGGAGGCGGGGATTGAGCTCTTAGGAACCGAAGTAAAATCTATTCGGGCTGGTCACGTGAATCTCAGAGGTTCATACGCCAGAGTGGAAAATGGGCAGGCGTTTCTCTACGATGCGGATATTCAACCATATATTCGTGCCAGCCACGAACAACACGAGCCCAAGCGAAAACGCCGCCTTTTGCTTCACAAACGTGAAATCGAACACCTCTTTGGCGAGGTCAATATCAGCGGACGCACACTCATTCCGCTCCGCATGTACTGGAAAAGCGGTGTCGTGAAGGTTGAATTGGGAGTTGGCAAAGGCAAACATGCCGTCGACAAACGCTCCGACTTGAAGAACCGGGCCGAATCCCGCGAAATGGATCGTGCAGTCGCAGGATTCAATCGCCGCTCGGGATAGTATCTTTCCGTCTGATTCAGCGCACTCGAGCAGCACCCTGGGCGTGATGACTGAACCAACTGCCACTGCCGCCCGACGACTCGGTTCCCTGCTCGGGCTCATCGTGCTACTCGCGCTGCAATTTCTAGCGGTCACCGCAAATCACCAAGATGTCCTGATCGGCGATAACGTGTATTTCATCGATGCGGATTGTTATTCGCGAATGACACGCGTGGCGTCGATTATCGA
>JBGSMR010000005.1:0-3884 GCA_041740065.1 Chthoniobacterales bacterium | reverse complement strand
GAACACGTTGCTCGGCCATGGTCGTGCTGCACTCACAGCGGTCGACGCCGCCAACCGCCCCGCGGCCGAACATGGAATCGAAGCGGAAGACATCGATCTTCGTTCGATCCGTCCACTGGACACGGACACGATTTTTACCTCCGTTGCGAAGACGCACCGGGTGGTCCTAGTGGATGAAAATCGGCCGTTTTGCGGGGTGTCCGCACAGATTTCGTCCATGATCCAGGAAAAGATGTTCGATGAATTGGATGCGCCCATTCGTCGCGTCTCTACCCTTGATGCTCCGTCAATTTACAGCCCCGGCGTCGAACCTTATCAGTTGCCGACAGTCGAGCGCATTCTAGCTGCCGCTTTGGCGATCTGCTGACGATACTGCCCTCCGAATCACCCTTTTTTCGTTCTTCCAACCCGATTATTTTATGCCAGCGATTACGATGCCCAAATTGAGTGACACCATGACGGAGGGAACCGTCGCAAAATGGCTGATGAAACCGGGCGATAAGATCGAAATGGGCGACATCTTGGCGGAGATCGAGACCGATAAGGCCACGATGGAATTAGAGGCGTTTGATGAAGGCATTCTGAAAGAAATTCTTGTTGAGGAAGGGCAATCTGCAAAAGTTGGGGCAAAAATCGCGTTTGTTGATGGTGAGGAAGACGATGACGCTGAAGAAACGGCTGAGGTAAAATCCGCCCCGAAAGGAGCGAAATCTGATGCTACGGAAGCACCAAAAAAGAAGGCTTCCGCTGTCGAATCGAAATCTGAACCAATACCGGCAGCACCGCCAAAATCTGATGTCCGGGTGAAGGCATCACCACTTGCAAAGAAGATTGCCTTAGAGCGAGGCGTTGACCTCTCACAAGTTTCGGGTTCTGGCCCAGGCGGCCGTATTGTTGCTGCGGATGTTCCAGTTGCCGGAACTGCGTCGGTAACATCTTCAAAATCGCCGGCTCCGGCGGCCACGGTCATAAAATTAGAGGCCACGGGTGGTGAAGAACAACAAATTTTACTAAGCGGCATGCGGCGCATTATCGCGGAACGTCTGCTCGCAAGTAAGACACAGATTCCCCACTTTTATCTCAATATTGAGGTAGATGCCGCACCGCTCATGGGTCTGCGTAAGGAAGTGAATGTTGCCAATGAAGCAGCTGGCCTGCCTAAAATTACGGTAAATGATTTTATCCTCCTGGCAACAGCCCGCGCGGCAGCACTTATTCCAAAGGTGAACGCCGCATGGGCTGGAGATCACATCCTTCAATACGGCAGTGTCAACCTCTCCGTGGCGATCGCTGTAGACGATGGCTTGGTGACACCTGTTTTGCGTAACGCCCAGAATCTTTCACTCCGCCAAATCAGCGAGGCCGTAAAAGAACTCGCCGTGCGTGCCAGGAACAAAAAACTGAAGCCGGAAGAATTTCAAGGCGGCACGATCACGGTATCAAATCTGGGCAGCTATGGTGTCGAGCAGTTTTATGCTATCGTCAACCCACCACAGGCACTAATCCTCGCGGTAGGAGCGATCGTGAAAAAACCGGTTGTGAATGCCAATGATGAAATCGTGGTCGGTCAACGAATGAATATCTCAATGAGTGGAGACCATCGGGTGGTCGACGGCGCCGTCGGAGCAGAATTCATGGCATCTTTGCGCAAGCTGATCGAAAATCCAGCGCTGATGCTGTTCTAATTTTCTCTTGTCTGTTGCAAATGCTGCAAGGCGTGTGATGGAAAACGAATCGCCCTCTATGATTTCATCCGGAGCTGATTCCATAGGCCTGATTTCGGTGCATGTGCACTTGTCGGACTCGCCGTATAATGTCGTTATCGGAGACGATGCACTTGACCGCACCGGAGAATTGGCGGGCTCCGTTCATAAACCTGGTAAAGTGGCCGTTGTAACCGACTCCAATGTAGCACCGCTTTACGCAGATCGGGTCCTCACATCGCTCACCCGTGCGGGGTTTGCACCGAGTCTGATTGTCGTCCCTTCTGGCGAAACGTCTAAATGTTTGGCAGGTATTGAGATGATTTGCGACGCGATGATTTCTGCCGGATTGGACCGGGGAGCGTTGCTTATTGCGCTGGGTGGCGGTGTCGTTGGAGACCTCGCCGGGTTTGCCGCAGCGGTTTATTTTCGAGGTATTTCGTTCATTCAAATCCCAACTACTGTGGTCGCGCAGGTAGATAGCGCCGTGGGTGGAAAAACGGGCGTCAATGCTTCCGGGGGCAAGAACCTCATTGGGGCCTTTCATCAACCGGTGCTCGTCATATCTGATCCCCGGACGCTCAGCACGTTGCCTGCGAGAGAGTTTAATGAAGGGGTCGCCGAAATTATTAAACACGCCGCGATCCGCGCACCGCAGATGCTCGATGATCTGAATCCTGAAAAACGGGATGGCTTGGCATCCCTCGTGGCCGCGAATGTTAGAATCAAAGCTGAGATCGTTGCCGCCGATGAGTTTGAAACAACGGGCCAGCGCGCCCTCTTGAATTTTGGCCATACGATTGGCCATGCGATTGAAAATGCCGCTGGTTATGGTGAGTTGCTTCATGGGGAAGCAATCAGCATTGGCCTCCATGCAGCCCTCCTCCTCTCCCGCGAGTTTGCTGGGCTGTCTGAGTCAGACATGGAGCTTGTGCTCGACGCGCTGAGGGCATTTGACCTGCCGCTCCAAATTCCAGCGAACCTCGATGGTGATAAGATCCTGTCAGCCATGATGAAGGACAAGAAATTCACTTCCGGGAAAATGCGCTTCGTCCTTTTGAAAGCGTTAGGCAATCCTGTCATCGCTGATCATGTGACACCGGATGCGGTCCGGAGGGTGATCGCCGTGCTCACCCTGGCGGGCTGATTTGAAGATCACCTTGACCCCCGCTTTCAGGACAATGCAGACGTTGATGGCAATCTTCTTAAGGAGGGAGTCGATTGCGCCCGACCGAGATCTGGCCCGTATATAAAAAACGGCGTCGTAGTTTGAATGCCATTCCGGGTAGTGTGCATTTTATTCCACCACCCGATTTTCAATTTGCTATTCGTACGTCGTCACGAACTCAAAAAAGCACCTGCGGAGTAGCTGATGCGTAACTCTAAATAGCCATGCAAACTATCTGGGTGCTTTACGATCAATTGTGGACCGGCAATGCAGCTCTCGCTGGAGCTTCAGCGGGATCTGGTCGTGTCCTAATGATTGAGTCGGAGGCGTTTTTTCGGAAGCTTCCGCATCACCGCATCAAGCTTACCTTTTTTGTATCTGCGATGCGTCATTTCGCTGAGGAACTGGAGGACGCCGGCTGGGAGGTTGACTATTATCGGCATGGGAATGCGAAGGACTACCAATCCGCAATGCACGCGCATGTAGCGAAATTTCAGCCGTCGGCAATTCGGGTGCTTTCCCCCAACGATTACGCTTTGGAACGGGCGATCCCAGCCTTAGAGAAGAAATGCGGCGTAACCATTGAGGTTCTGCCTACGAATCAATTTTTGCTGTCGCGCGTGGATTTTGCCAGATGGGCTGGAAATGCGAAATCGTTGAGAATGGAAAATCATTACCGCGCCATGCGGAAATCCTTGGGAGTTCTGATGACGCGTGACGGAGAGCCCGAAGGGGGGGCATGGAATTTTGATGTGGAAAATCGGGGAGCTGTAAAAGATTGGAAATTAGCGGGGGCTCCGAAACCCAAGCCCGCACCGGCCATTCGCCGAGACGAGATCACAGAGCAGGCTATTTCCGAGGTGAACGATGCCTTTCCCAAACATCCCGGGGACGCGAATGATCTTTGGTTACCGACGACTCGCCAGGAAGCGCTGGAGTGGCTCCAGCATTTTGCAAAGCATCGGCTGGGATTATTTGGCCCATTTGAAGACTTGATGATCGAATCTGAACCG
>JBGSMR010000434.1:0-5957 GCA_041740065.1 Chthoniobacterales bacterium | reverse complement strand
GCGAACTCACTCCGGAAGCGATGGACTGTATTCTCGGCTACGACTGGCCGGGCAATGTCCGCGAATTACGAACCGCGATCGAACACGGCGTCGTGATGTGCGGTACAGCGCAAATCGGGGTGAGAGATCTACCCGCATTCGTGCGGGATTCAAGCCCGCTAGTGCCCCTGCAATCCGAGAGCGGAAGGGGGAGTGTGCAAACATTCAAATCGGACGCTTTGAATTTGCACCGCACCGAGCAAACCCTTATCCTCCGCGCATTGGAGGAAAGTGATGGTAACCGGACTCAGGCCGCAAAGCGGCTTGGGATCAGCCGCCGCACGCTCCACCGCCGACTTAGTGAGTTGAGTATAACGAAGTTTTCCAAATAATTGTTCCCATGTCTGTTTCCGCCCAAAGCTTTCAATCCTTCGTTCATTCTATCGAACAGGGACGTTTCGCGATCGTATTCCGTGCAGTCGTGCTGGGGGTGATCATACTCACCGTGAGCCTGCTATATCTTTTTGTCCAGTTTGCTGGATTAGCGTCCTCTGCTGCCATGGAACAGGCGGCGGTTTCCCGGTCACTGGCTTCCGGACAGGGTTTTTCGACACCGGTGGTGCGTCCGATAGATCTCTGGCAATTGGATCGCGCGGATAAACCATTGCCACAAGGAGAAGCATTGTTTCCCGAGATGTTTCACCCGCCCTTGACGTCTGCATTCAATGCGATTCCTTTGCTCCTAATCCGGAATTCCTGGGACATGTCGCCAAAGGACCTTATTTATGCCGGGGATCGAGTCATTGCATTCGCCTCCCTTTTGTTGTTCATCGGTTCGGTAGCTTTTAGTTTCCTGGTCGCAAGGCAGCTTTTTGATACGGCGCTCGCGATGCTCAGCTCGATCTTAATCCTTGCGACCGACTTGATGTGGCAGTTTTCACTATCTGGTCTTGGCCATATGCTCGTCCTGTTTTTGTTCATGGCGACGTTATGGATTGTGGTGCGGGCCATGGTTCGCCAGGATGAAAGCTCCGAGTCATCCACCGGACCATGGAGCCATCTGGCAATTGGAATCGGCTTCGGTCTGATGACACTCTCTCATTACCTGACGTGCTGGATCTTCTTCGGGTATCTGCTTTTTGCGTTTATCTATTTTAGACCCCGCTGGGGCCCTGTGGTTTGCGCGATCGCTTACCTTTTGACCTTAACGCCTTGGGCCATTCACAATTTGGGCGCAACGGGGTTACCATTCGGACTCGCGATCTATCCCTTGACGGATGCAGGCTTACTAAATTCGCTGAATCCTGATTTCTCGAATATCTTTTATGGTTTCCGAACAAAACTCCGCGATGGGGTGTTGTCGCAAATCGGGAGCATCTTTTTGTTACTCGGAATGAATCTCGCAGCGGGCGCCTTTTTCGTAGCGCTTTTACATCCCTTTAAGCGACGTGCGACGACGATGTTTAAATGGTGTGTGCTTATGATGTGGGCTGCGGCAGTGATCGGAATGGCGGCTTATGGACCAGTGACCGGAGCCGTTTCAAACAACCAACTGCACGTCATCTTCATTCCGGTGATGAGCTTTTTCGGCGCGGCGATGCTTACCGTCCTCTGGAACCGCCTCGGGTTTCAACTTGGGATCATGCGCGTTGTTTTTTCTATCAGTATCATTGTCCTCGTCGCCCTACCGATGCTTCTCACTCTCTTTGCTGGTCAAAAACGCGCTATTCAATGGCCTCCGTACGTGCCGCCTTACATCGCCATTCTTGGCCAGTGGTTTCAGCCGGATGAAGCAATCTCCTCCGACATGCCATGGGCAGTGGCTTGGTATGCCCAGCGTAAATCCCTACTCTTGCCCGAGGATCCACAGACCTTCATCCGGATCAGTGACTATGACATCCTTGGTACGCCCATACGTGGGCTTTATCTTACCCCTATTACTGGCGACCAGCCGTTCTTGAGCACCATTGCAACAGGCCGATACCGCGCGTGGTCCGGATTGATCCAGCGCAATTCCCAACTTTCCGGCTTTCCGCTCCGTGCGGTAATCCCCCTCCCGGTGGATGGGCAATGTATTTTATACGCGGATTACGATCGATGGAGCAACAAGGTGACAACGCCCTAAGCCGTCGGCACCCATATCCGACCCTTCTTTTATGTCCGAAGATCCCGAATCTCTCGAATCCGCACTCGAAACGCTCGAGCAGCTCGTCAAAGCGATGGAGTCCGATGACTTGCCGCTCGAAACGCTCATCGCGAAATACGAATCCGGGGTGAAACTCACGAAATTCTGCCGCGGACGACTCACGGACGCCGAGCGGCGCATTGAAATTATCTCGCGTGATTCATCGGGAAAGGTAACGCTAGAGGAGTTTGACACCGGTTCCAATGAGTGACGCCACCGAATTAACCCCATTACTTGATGGCATCCAATCCCCAGCCGACGTCCGGAAGATCCCGGCGAATAAACTTGTCGACCTCGCCGCAGAGATAAGACGCGAGCTGATCAGCGTCCTATCCACCACCGGCGGGCATATTGGCCCTAACCTTGGGGTCGTGGAATTAACGATCGCACTCCACCGGGTATTTGAAACCCCGACCGACCAATTGGTTTTTGACGTCAGTCACCAAGGCTACGTCCATAAGTTACTTACCGGCAGGAAAAACCGCTTTCGAACCATCCGACAATATGAAGGACTCAATGGCTTCTTACTCCGATCCGAAAGTGAACACGATTGTTACGGAGCTGGCCACGCGGGGACAGCGTTATCGGCGGCGCTTGGTATGGCTGCTGGACGTGATGCCCTGGGAGGCAGCGAGCATGTCATCTGCGTCGCTGGAGATGCAGCCTTCACCTGTGGCGTAAGTTTTGAAGCGCTGAATAATGCGGCAAACACGACCAAACGGCTGATTGTTGTTCTAAACGACAACGAATGGTCCATCGCGAAGAACGTGGGAGCGATCGCTGATTACCTAAATCGGATCGTCACCAATCCCGCCTATGCGCACTTGCACGACAAGGCAGCAAAATTTGTTGAATGGCTAGCGGGGAAAACTGCTCGAAAACTTGCCCACAAAGCGGAGGCCGGCCTGAAAAACCTGATCGCGCCATCGGTGATTTTCGAAGACTTCGGATTCCGTTACTACGGACCCATCGACGGCCACGATACAGACCTTTTGATTCAGACGTTTGAGTTTCTAAAGACACAATCCGAGCCAGTCATCCTCCACATCCTGACGCAAAAAGGCAAAGGATATGCACCCGCCCTTGCGATGCCGGACAAGTTCCATGGCCTCGGGAAGTTTCAGATGGATACTGGCGAAACGGCGCTCGGGGCCACGCCGACTTATTCCGAGTTGTTCGGCGCAAAACTTTCTGATTTTGCGGATAACAATAATCGCATCGCCGCAATCACCGCAGCGATGCCGACGGGAACGGGCCTATTCCAATTTGCAAAACGGCATCCGAAACGTTTTTTCGACGTTGGTATTGCCGAGGAACATGCAGCGCTCTTCGCCTGCGGCATGGCCACCAAGGGGCTCAAACCTTTCCTGACGATATATTCCACATTTATGCAACGCGCGTATGACATGATCATACACGATATCGCGCTGCAGAATCTTAATGTCGCGCTCTGTATGGACCGTGCGGGGCTGTCCGGGGACGACGGCCCCACGCATCACGGGCTTTTCGATATCGGGTTTCTCCGGCACATTCCAAACATAGTTTTCATGCAGGCGCGCAATGAAGACGAATTCGTCGATATGCTCTGGACGATGGTGAACCACCAATCGGGCCCGATTGCGATCCGTTATCCTCGAGGTGCAGGCACCGGCGCAGTTCCCAAAGCCGCACCGAAGTTACTTGAAATCGGTAAGTCCGAGGTACTTCGCCACGGGCAGCGTGTCGCATTATTCGCCCTGGGGAACATGGTCGAGCTTGCGGAACAAACCGCCGACATCCTCTTGAATGACCACGGGATTGAAGCAGCGGTCATCAACGCGCGCTGGATAAAGCCGATGGACACCGCCACACTGGAATTCTTTGGGCGTGGATGCGATGTGATTTGTACTTTCGAAGACCATGTGCTCGTTAATGGCTACGGATGTGGGGTAATGGAGCATCTCGCTTCACAACAAATAACCACTGCCGTGGCTCGTATCGGATGGCCCGATGAATTCATTGAACACGGCACCATAAACATACTGCGCGAAAAGCACGGCATCACCGCGAAAGCAGCAGTCGAAAAAATCTGCGCACTACTCCCCGTCACTGCCAACATCCACCGAGCGTCGAATATTCATCCTGCTGCATAAACAGGCTGCAACCGCACTCTCCTCGTTCAATCGGAGCGTAACGATTTTGCCACATACTTGATTCAATAGGCGAGATGATGCATACCTGAACCAAACAAATTAATCCCCGTTTTCCATGGAAATAACCACACTGGCAACCTACCTAGCCGCGAACCCCGATAGAAAAAAACTGCAAAAGCGCATCACGCGCGCCATCAAGCGCTATCGGCATGCCATCGGCGACATGGCGCATGCCGAGAAGGATCTTTCTCATGCGAAGAAGGATTGCGAGCACGCCATCGAAACTCTGGAGGAAGCTATCAAGGGATACAAAATCGGTTTTGAAAACTGGCTTCAAGAGGACGAGGAGGGCATCGAGATCGTTGATGAACCGATTCCCGGCGAAGACGCCGAGACTTCCGAAACAGCCGAAGATGCCGATGAAGATCTCGTTGATGAGGACGACGAGGCAGAAGAAATCGTCTCCACCGCGGTAGATGCCCTAGACCACGCAGCGCGCGATTTCAAACATGCAATTAAAGACTCAAGACACGCATCCGCAGATCTCGACGAGGTCGAATTCCTCCTCTTGGAAGTGCTGGATTTTGCTGAGGATGATGGCGTAGCTCTGAACCTCGTTGAGGCAAAATCATACATTGCAGCACAAGCCGCAACCGTGGTTCCGACAACTCCGGCAGAAAACTAATCACTTTCTCTCACCAGCGGCGAATCACCGATCCCTAACGGTCGCGATTTTTTCGCCAATGGGTGTCAAAATCATCCAGCAGCGCACGATAGCTTCCCAAGTCGTTGGCCAACCGCTCCCGCAACCACGCCTCGAGTGCCTCAGGCATCGCTGCGCGTGATGTGGGGTTGATGGTCGATCGCAGATGGGGGCTATTGAACCGCTTTGGCAAAGGCGCACCAAGAAACTCACACAAGTCGTCAAGAAACCGACGGGGATCGGCACACAGGTGTCTATAATCACCCAGATAGACCTGATTATAAGGCAGATGTGCACGCCAGCGATCAATAACGTCTTGCATCGCGCTTCGCCTCACCTGCCCAGCCTGCTCAAAAAACTCCCTGTATGCAGACTCGGCGACTTTCTCGTCTGGCCCCAATCGGCGGAGCAGCTCTTTTTTCGCATGAGACCACGTGCGCTCCACCGGGTCCCGCAGCATCAAGACAACCCTAATATTGGGATTCAGCAACGCGATTTCTGCAATGATTTCCTCGCGAATCGTCGCGTAAGTGGCTGTAGCCTCACCGATCAGTCGGGGATTGTACAGAACACCGCATCGACGCAATGTATCATAGGTCTTTTTGACGTGTGCCTTGCCGGATTCCCGGAAAATCCGAAGGTAGTCTTCCAAACAATCGAACTGATACTTGGGGTGCTCCGACTTACCGAGTGTGCTGAAGTAGTAGATCTCCTTCGTGCTCGGCAAAAACAGATGCGGGTGCGTAACCAAATTCCTATAGATCCAAGTCGTTCCCGTGCGCTGGGGGCCCGCGATGAGAAAGTCAGGAAAGCCCGCGAGATTGACTGCGGGTGAACGCGTCCGAATAAATTTCATCGGAGGCATTGATACCATTCGCGTAGTCCGCGGGATCATGGATAGAAGCCAGTGTGAGAAAACGTATGGTACGCCGAAGAATATCCACTCACGATCCTAAGT
>JBGSMR010000388.1:0-6144 GCA_041740065.1 Chthoniobacterales bacterium | reverse complement strand
CAGCAACTCCCCGGAAGGTGCGTTGCTTCCGGTCCTCTCTGCCTCAGCTAAGAGAAGGGACTTGGAAATCGCCGTTCCAAGGAATGAACGGGAGACGCTTTGGTATCTGCGCTCGAGTAACGGCGTCTTCGATGATCACGGGCAATTGGTGGAGATTCAGGAGCTGTTTCACGACATTACCGAGCGCCGAATTGCCCAGCTGCGCTTGCAGGAGTCGGAGTTCCGCTACCGGACACTCTTCGAAAATGATTGGGATGGGATCATCATCCTGGATGGCGTCTCAGAAATCATAGTAGCCGTGAACCCAAGCCTGTGTGCGCTACTCGGATTCTGCAGAGAGCATTTTGTTGGGAATCGCTTTGATTGCGTCGAACAACTGTCCGCACTGAAATATCTGATCAAGCATCTGGGTAGTCGCCGAGAGAAACGTGATGCGCACGAAGCTCATGCGGTGCGTTTGACAAAGGAGGGTGGGGTCACGATTTTCGTCGATGTGGTAGTGGCGTCGTCCGTCTCCGGGGGTCGTCTGCTCACGCAATTGAACCTGCGCGACGTCACGGATCGTCGGCGCTCAGATGATAGATTGCGCACACTTTCAGCGCGCTTGCTCACGTTGCAGGACGAAGAACGCCGGCGGATCGCACGGGAGTTGCACGATTCTACCGGTCAAAACCTAAGCGCCCTCCAGATGACTTTGACGTTGCTTGAGGCCAGCATACCTAGCGGTGGTGAGGATGTTCCAAGGCTTATTGGAGAATGCCGCAGCCTGTTAGACCAAAGCTGCACGGAAATCCGCACGCTTTCTTATCTGCTGCATCCGCCGCTCCTTGACGAAATGGGGTTGGTTTTTGCAATTAAGTGGTTCGTTGACGGATTTTCACGTCGCACGGGACTGACCGTTGAAACTGCGTTGGACGAAACCATCTCCCGTGCGCCGATGCCCATTGAGACTGCGCTATACCGGATCGTCCAAGAAAGCTTCAACAATATCCATCGCCATTCGTTGGGCACGCGTTCCTGGGTGCGTTTGTATCGTAGTGACAATTCGATTGTGCTGGAGATCGAAGACGACGGGTTAGGCATCGACCCGGATCGTCTGTCGGCCTTTGATGCCTCCGTGCCTTCGCTGGGGGTGGGTCTTCTGGGGATGCGTGAACGTGTTAATCAGTTGCAAGGCGCGTTCGAGATACAAAGCGGCTCGACGGGAACAATGATTCGCGTCAGACTACCGATGGTTTCCCCAGAAATATGAGTGAGTTTCAAATTTTGATTGCTGACGACCACGAGGTCGTGAGAGACGGCATGGCCGCAATGCTTGCCCGTGAAGACGGTTGGACGGTCTGTGCTCAGGCGACAAACGGGCGAGAGGCAGTGAAGCTCGCTGAAAAACATAAACCGACCATCGCGATTTTGGATATCGCAATGCCGGAGCTTAACGGCATTGATGCTGCTCGGCAAATTCGAAAACTATTACCTGCGACCAAGATCTTGATTTTCTCGATGCACGACACAGAACGTCTCGTGATGGAAGTATTCCAAGCCGGTGCGAATGGATATCTCCTTAAGTCCGACGCGGGTAAATTACTCATCACCGCCGTCCGCACCATCGCCGATGGCCGCCGGTTTTTCAGCGCTCAGGTAGGGGATCATATTTTCGACAAGTTTCTACATGGATCCGCTCAGTCGCACGTGGATACCATGGATGACGGTACAACTCTCACTGCGCGCGAACGTGAGACAGTTCAATTGTTGGCGGAAGGGAAGAGCAACAAGGAGGTGGCGACGACCTTAGGAATCAGCGTCAAAACTGCCGAGACCCACCGCGCCACAATCATGAGGAAACTCGCGCTTTCGACATTCAGCGACTTGGTCCGCTACGCCATAAGAAATCATATCATCGAGCCTTGAGGGGAGCGCGGGCAAACGGCAATGGGGATCTTGTCAGACCGTTATCAACCATCTCCCACTGGCGGAAATTCATGTTCGTGCCACTCGACCATGTCAAGTCGTCGGGTTGGAATTGTTCCGCCATGAGGTAGTCGCACGCGGCGCGAAATGGCATCCCGGATTCACGACGTAAGTTACCTCGATGTACGTAACACCAAAATAGATCCCGCAGGTTTTGATCCCTTTGGAGTCCGGATTGAGTGTCTTCTTTTAGTGCCTTTGA
The DNA here is from genome assembly GCA_041740065.1 of Chthoniobacterales bacterium. GTDB lineage: Bacteria > Verrucomicrobiota > Verrucomicrobiia > Chthoniobacterales > JAATET01 > JBDNGG01. The sequence goes on along the minus strand of JBGSMR010000388.1, from coordinate 3,974 downwards.
GATACTGAGAATCGCCTGATCGAGATAACGTTCCGCACGAGGTCGGAAGTAGGCTCGAAGGCTCGGTGGTGCCGCTGAAAGTGATTTCTTGGCATAGTGAACTCCCCAAACGGCAGGATTTATATAGATTTTTGATCCAGGTGGACTGTAGGTCGTTTCATCTGCGCGAGATTCGTAACGATCGGCAAGATCGAGCCGGCCAAGAAATTCGCGTTCCACCACCGATGCGCGAAACCACGCCTCTTCGCTCTGCGGCGCGTATCGCCTCGCGCGGGAGTATGCGTAGCGGGCACGGAACGCATACTCGATTCGGAGACCGCGATCTTCTTCAATGAAGGCCCGCTGCAGATAGCGATCTCCTAATTCCTGGTTAAGTTGGCTCAAAGGGGATATCTCCAAGCCTTGTTTGAGAATTCCCAATGCTCTCTCGTTCGTGGGATCGTCGGGTAGTGATCCTACCAGCTCCATGCGAAGAGCTGTATTTGCGGGGTCGATGTTAAGCGCTTTTCGACGGAAAAAATCCGCTTGCATGGCATCCCCAAAAGACTGACTTCGGGAGGCAAGATAGCGCAAGCTCTCTGCTCGTAAGGCGTAGCCATCTACTCCGGCGGCAATCCAAAGAGCTGCGCCAAAGACGGAGCCTATGAGCAGCCATCGGGTTCGGCGCCGGGTTGTTGATTGCAAAGTGAGAGCGCTCAGCGCCGCAGCGAAAACAAGCAGAAAAAGGAATGGAGAAAGTTGAATGAATACACCGGCGAGCAGCGAATGATCTGCTATCGGTAGCAGGAAAAGCCATTTGACGATTGCGTAAAAAGTCCCCGCCGCCAGTGCTATAAAGATGGTCGCATGAGGTCGTGAGCGGGCTGGGAGCGCTTCGCTAGTCCAAAAGCCTCCAAAGATCAATGTGGGGAAAACAACAAAGATCACGACGAACAGCATTTCGTAGGTTGACCCTCGCCACGGTAAAAACGCCGTTCCGACAGGTGAGGGGGCACTACCCGGCAGCTCGACGAAAGCATGAACAATCACGATCACAACGGCGCTTAGTACTACGGGAGCAAGATTCCTCATGCCATTTGATTCAGGTCGTTTTGAAGCGACTAAAGGTTCCTCCCGTGTGCGGCCCCCGAGAGCAACGAGCGCTCCGCCCATGATCCAGAAAAGAAAGTTAGTATTCCCTGTTGGAAAAACAAATGCCATGTCTGTCCAATGTGCAGTAAGCGCTGTAATCAACGCTACCGCCAGCAATGCGTCAGTACGAGATGGCGCTGGCCGGAAAGCGCGGCGCAAAAGCACAAACGCCGGAAATCCGCCAATAAACCCCAAGGAGAAGCCAAGCCCGAAGTAACCGATCTGATACAGCAACGCCAGCAGTCCGCCCGCCAGACATCCACTCAGCAGGCAAAACACCAGGAGGGTCCCCCGCGTCTGCGGGGTGCGGGGAATTCCCATCGCCACCAAGCCGGAATAGAATATCTCGAACACTAGCCAAAACGTTGCGGTCAGTCCGAAAAAACCCATCGCCAGGAAGATGTCCCAGAAGAGGCTGTGACAGCTCACCTCGAGGAGCGTGTAAGGCCAGGCGGGCAGCCAGATCCATTTGGATGGAAGGACAGACTGCACGGTGTCAGGTCCAAAACCAAAGCACCGCCGCCAAGCTGGGTGCAAATCTTGAGCGCCGTCCTGGAGCATAAAGCCGTCCGGTGAAAGAAGAATCTGCGGAACCGCCGCCCAGAGGGAATCCCGGAAGGTATCGCCAGTGCCCTGTCCCATCGGAATGATCAATGACAATTTCTGAATTGCCGGGATCCCTTCGAAGGTGATTTTCGATCGCTGCATGGCTGCGAGACCCAGCAGTATTACCACAAGTCCAATCCCAACAAGGAAGGCATGGTGAAACCAAATCCATCGATTTCTCCGCCACGCAAGAAAAACGATTGCCGTCATTCCTGAGACCACCAACGCCAAAAATGGCCCGCGCTTTTCTGTCCCAAGAAGGCCGATCAGTTGGATCGTCAGCAGCAGTGCATGCAGGATTGCATCCAGACGCAATTTACCGTTCGAAGCCTGCACGCAGCGACGGAGTTTCCACAGGCTTAGTGGAATCAACATCACCATGTAACCGCCTAGAAATATGGGGCCTCCTGCAAACGATGTGAGACCATATCTCCGTGTGGCAAAATGGGCTGGTGCCAAGCCGTAAAGCTCAAGAAGCGCCAGTAACGCTACGGGTAAGCTGGACAAGAGTAGCACGCAGATAAGGCGCTCCCATTGGACTCGCTCCTTGAGAAATGTCACCAACGCAAGAAATAGACCGACTTCGTAAACTCGCGCATCAAAGGAAAATGACACGATCGTTCGAGAGATTGTGCTTCGGGAGGGATCAATCGATAGAAATGACGATAGAGCCACGCTCGCAAGGAACACCATCGCTGCCGCAACAATCCACGGATTTCGAATTTTTGAAATGCGCAGGGATCCCTGTCGCCAATTGCTCCACGCGTGGAGGAGGATCGCCACCCATCCGATCAGCCCCGCAGTGTGGAAGAGTGCCGACTTCAGCGGCACAAAATGAAATGACGCGTGTGGTTCGAACGCGAGTGGCACCATGGCCGCCGCCAGCAGCCACGCACCTTCGGCGAGCGCTGGGGCGAATCGTCCGGAGCCAACCGGGAGGACTGTGGAGTTTTCGTGCAACATCCGCGTTATCGCACCACTCGCGCAGGTAACCATGAAAAATCAATCACAAGAAACCCGATGTGCCAGCTACATAGTTCCCCTACATAAAAATACGGAATTCCCTGAGTTGCTCATCAGGCAGAGGGGATCATAGTTGTAATTGTAGACAACAAACACACTATGAAAAAGCTAGTCACCCTCAAACAAGCCATCAAAAGCAAATCACGCTTCCAAGCTGCATTCAGCTTGATCGAGCTGTTGGTCGTCATCGCAGTCATCGGCATCATCGCCGCGATTGCGATTCCGAATATCGGCAATCTCACAGCCGGTGCGGATGTCGCGAAAAACCAGCGAAACGCTCAGAATCTAGCGTCTGTCTTTTCTGCGGCCCGCGCTGCTGGAAACACGCAGACCTTTGCCGACACAACGGCTGCTGTTGATGCAGTTATTGTAGGTCTTTCAGGTCGGGGAACTCCTGCTGCAAGCTTTCGGGTCCCAAATATGGCCGATGCAGATCGAGATACAGCCCTTCCTTTCCTTACTTTGTCGGCTACTGATGCGACGGGTCAACTCCTCTACGATCCCGCTGGCGGAGCGACAAACTAACACGACTGTAATCAAGAAATCCCATCGATTTCACAACCCTATGGAGACCGTTTAGCGACAGAGAAAAATCCTGAAGCAGACGCTCCGTTGTAGCGCTCGGGCTTTGGCGGAAACCGCCAGAGCCCGTTACAATTTCCCCTCCGAATGAATCTCACCCGGCAATCTCAGCGCACTGGAACAGCGTGCTTCGGATTCTCGCTGATCGAGCTACTACTGGTGATCGCCATTATCGGAGTGATGTCAGCGCTTGTGATTGCTTCATTTTCAAATGCAACACAGGACTCGCGCCGGGTGCTGGTGCTCCAGCAGCAGGCGGTATTGCAAGAAGCATTGAATTCGTGGATTGCGCGCGAGAGCTCAAGCATTGGAACGGGAAGTCTGGCCTCAGCCAAGGCTGCATATGACCTTGCGACCACCGGAGTGGCAAAGCTGGCATTACTGGACGACTACCTTGATCCATCCACCGCAGGTCAATTTGTCACCCACGCCTCGGTTTCCAATGCGCTCAATAGCGAAGTGATGGAAAAAACCGGACAGTATATTACCTTCTCCAGTTGGCCTACAGGTGGATACCCGAAAGTGGAACTTAACCCATGAAAACATCCCTCGCTCGTTTTGGCTTTTCTCTGGTTGAGGTCCTGGTTGCTGTGGCCTTGATCGGAGTTCTCGTGTTTTTGGCACTCCCCAAT